>VMSU01000126.1 GCA_013792005.1 Desulfobulbaceae bacterium | reverse complement strand
TCGGTTTACAGTTTACAGTTGACGGTGATTGGGTCCTGTCAATGGCTGAGGACACACTGACATTGAGTATCATGCGATGATTTATGACTAACCATGATTTTTTTAACCGTAAACCGATAACTGATTACTGTTAACCTGTGTAGTTATCATACTTGAAGGGTCATTTTATAATACAGAAGTGATTTTTGGTTAGGATCACCAACTGCTGATCATGAATTGTGATGTTATGGCCGAAGAGCTTTGATACTTTTGGGTGTGAGTGTTTATTCCCACGTTGTGGTTGTAATTTATTGATCAAAGATAAGGGAAATGGGGTGGCTCAAGGGAATTTTTTTTGTTTAAACACAGGTGCCCCCCTCGCCATAGGCTATATTTTAAGTTGACCTGATACATGCCTTTATAATATAGTCTAACAATTCTTGTAACTTTGGTTTTGTTGGACAGAGAGAAGCGATTCGAAGTGGTAAATTCTGGTTTGGTAATTGTGAATTTCTTAATGAAATATATCAACTTTTATGATGGGAGATGGAGATGTCCGAAAAACATGACGAAAAATTAATTCTCTGGTTTGATGAAATCGGCATAGAGGATGTACCGCTGGTTGGTGGCAAGAATGCTTCTTTGGGTGAGATGTATCAGAAGCTCACATCGAAGGGAGTTGCCGTACCCCATGGTTTCGCCATCACAGCGTATGCCTATCGCCATCTCTTGAAGACAGCCGGCATCGCCCAGGCTATTGAAGATGCTTTGGCCGGGCTTGACACTCATAATCTTTACAATCTGCAGGAACGTGGAGAGAAGGCTCGAGATATTATTCGTACGGCCAAGTTTCCGGATGATCTTCGCCAAGCCATTGCAGAAGCGTATACTAAGATGGAAGCCGAGTATGGTCCCAATACCCCGGTCGCTGTTCGTTCTTCCGCCACTGCCGAAGACCTGCCTGATGCCTCATTTGCCGGTCAGCAGGAAACTTACTTGAACATTTCTGGCATCGATGCAGTAATTGACAATTGTCGTAAGTGTTTTGCCAGCCTTTTTACCAACCGCGCTATCTCTTATCGACACGACAAAGGGTTTGGTCAATTTGATGTTTATCTCTCCATCACGATCCAGAAGATGGTCCGGAGTGATTCCGCCTCTTCAGGTGTTATATTCTCCATCGACACAGAGAGCGGCTTCACCAATGCCGTGTTCCTGACCGGAGCATGGGGGTTAGGAGAAAATGTCGTTCAAGGCGCAGTCAATCCAGATGAGTTCTATGTGTTTAAACCCACCTTAAAGCAGGGTAAGCGTCCGATTGTAGGAAAGCGTGTCGGCAGTAAAGAGATCAAGATGATTTACAATACCGATCCGGGTGCTAAGGAGCCGGTTAAAAACATCCCGACCACACCAGCAGAACGTGGAAGTTATGTCATAAATGACGATGAAATCCTTAAACTTTCTGAGTGGGCGTGCATTATTGAAGATCATTATGATAAGGCGATGGATATCGAGTGGGCTAAGGATGGTGACGGAGTGAATGTTGGCACGGGTGAGCTCTTTATCGTTCAGGCCCGTCCTGAAACCGTGCACTCCCAGACCTCCAAGAAGGTCATGGAAACCTATGTCATGAAGGAGCATGGCAAGATCCTGGCCACTGGTCAGGCTGTCGGTGCCAAGGTCGGTCAAGGTATCGCTAACGTTATCGAAAATGTTATCGATATTCATGATTTTAAAAAGGGTCAGGTACTGGTTACTGACATGACCGATCCGGATTGGGAACCAATCATGAAGATCGCTAGCGCTATTGTCACCAACCGTGGTGGACGTACCTGCCACGCTGCGATCATTTCTCGGGAGCTTGGAATTCCCTGCGTTATTGGCACTGAAAACGGCACCAAGAACATTAAGTCAGGTGTCGAGGTTACGGCTTCATGTGCCGAGGGCGAGGCTGGACATATTTATGAAGGACTGCTCAAGTTTGAAGTTGAACGGGTTGACCTGGATAATATCCCGGAAACTAAGACCAAGATCATGATGAACGTTGGTATTCCTGAGAAGGCCTTTACCGAGGGACAGATCCCTAACGAAGGTGTTGGTCTTGCCCGTGAGGAATTTATCATCAACTCTCATATCGGAATTCACCCCTTGGCCCTCTACTATTTTGACGACTTGAAGGGAAAAGCCGCTGCCGGTAATGCTGATGCAGCTGATGTGGTCCGGAAGATAGATGAGAAGACCACAGCTTACCCTGGAGACAAGAAACAGTTCTTTATTGATAAATTGGCTGAAGGTGTAGGTCGTATCGGCGCTGGCTTCTATCCTAAGGACGTTATTGTTCGTCTCTCCGACTTCAAGAGCAACGAATACGCTAACTTGATCGGCGGACATTTTTACGAGCCCGAGGAGAGTAACCCAATGATCGGATGGCGGGGTGCCTCCAGATATTACGACGAGAAATATAAGCCCGCTTTTGAATTGGAGTGTAAGGCCTTGTTGAAGGTCCGTAATGAGATGGGGTTGAACAATATTAAATTGATGGTGCCTTTCTGCCGGACCCCGGAAGAGGGACGTAAGGTTATTGAGGTGATGCGTGAGTTCGGTCTGGTGCAGGGAGAAAACGGACTTGAAGTCTATGTTATGTGCGAGATCCCGAGTAACGTTATTTCCGCTGATGCCTTTTGTGATGTCTTTGACGGCTTTTCTATTGGTTCCAATGACCTGACCCAGTTGATCCTCGGGTTGGATCGCGATTCTGACCTGGTCGCTCATATTTATGATGAACGGAACGATGCGGTCAAAACTATGGTCAAGATGGTAATTGATACAGCCAAACGCCGCGGTCGTAAGATTGGAATTTGCGGTCAGGCCCCCAGTGATTTCCCAGAGTTTGCGACCTTCCTGGTGGAGTGTGGTATTGATTCGATCAGTCTTATTTCCGACACGGTTATCAAGACCCGTCTGTCAATTGCCCAGAAGGAGAAGGAGATGGGAATTACTCCGTAAGGAGGAATCAGAAGGCGATAAAGCTAAGTGTAAAATTGAGGAGAAGAGCGCCGTTCCGGGCTCTTCTCCTTTTTTTGGTAATAACCCAGAGGTAGATTGTAACTATGTATAAGTGGATATTGAAGGATGACTCGATACTGTGTCTCTGCGAGGTGTGCTCAAAAAAAGATTATAAAAACCTGGTCATCCGTCAGCCATGGCGTGCAAAGGACAAGAACAGCATTGTGACTTGCGAACGCTGCGGAAAAAAAGACCCTGTGGAGTTTTAGATAAAACCTTTACTGCCTCTGTGGCTTTGGTATGTTTTAAATTGGGAAGACCGCAACCTTTTTAACTATAGTCAGAATTGACTCGATTAATTCAGGATCAGGGTCAATGAAGCGAATTGCCATACCTGAGTCTTTTTTTGATTTGGTGTGGTTGACCCAGATCACTTCAGCCATGAACTTCACGTTATGAAGATCGCCTATCGAAAAGGTTAGTTCCGTCTTTTCAGTTACAGGTGGTGGCGTGGTGGTGTAAAGAAACATTCCATCGACGGAGATATCGCGGGTGTGTGAAATCAGGTAGTCTCCATCATGGATGAAGTTGACCTGAAATTGAGCGGGAACCCTTGATGCTATTCGTCGTTCAGGGTATTTCATCGGTGGTTTCCTTGTATTTTCCGCGTCCCTAAGTGAATTCTAGGGTACTGGCACCTGTAAACTGTTCGTAAAACAGATTGATGATAGTTTCCATGTTTTCTGTGAAACCAGGGATTTCCGGTAAACCGTCCGCTGCGGTCTCATAACTCTCCTTGACGAGATAGATGGAGTTTTCGGCGTCCCCACTTGGGATACCGATGCTTTCAGCCAGGTGATTGGCCAGGTAAATGATCTGGCGAGGTAGATGATACTGACAAGCACTAAGGTTGTGATGGCTGCCAACGGGATCGATGATGGCTTCTGGCAACCCCCACTTATGGAGTAAGGCTATTCCGACTTTGGCGTGATCAGTATGGAGTAGGGCCTTTTCAAGGGCAAGCATTGTCGGGTAATCGTTGATGCCGCCGCGGTTCATTGATTCAACTTGTAGGTGCCGGTTGAGGATGATCTTGCCCACATCGTGGAGAAGGCCGGCGCTGTAAAGGCTTGAAAGGCCATCGATTTTAGCGTGACGGCCTATGAGGACCGCCAAGAGGGCAGTGGCATGGGAGTGGCGCCACAAGGCCCCTGGTTCGAGATTGTATGCTTCTTGGGGGGTCTTGAGTATCCCTGCCGAGGCAGAAGTAATGGCAATCATTCGGACGCTGTCAAGGCCAAGGCGGACGATGATATCGCGGATTGAAGAGATTTCCTTCATATGCCCGAAATAGGCGGAGTTGGCCAGGCGAAGCATGTTGGCCATCAGGCTCGGATCTTGGTTGATTTTTCGGCAGAGACCGGCAATATCACATTCGCTCTGGTTGGCTAGAGACATGACATCGAGTGCGATATCGGGTCTGGGAATCAAACGGTCTATGTCTTTGATGAAGTTGTTTGCGATAGTGTTCATGAGATGTCCTTAAAATGGTGACGACGGGCTGGCTCTTACCCATGACTGTATTGAAAGCCATTTTTCAAAGCTTACCACAGCCAATTTCACGAAGTCAATCATTCCTGTTTGGCAACTGCTCAGGTTGTCGGTTTGCGGTTGATAGTTGACGGTGAGTAACCCTTCCGATGGCTGATCACATATTGTAACTGTCCAGCAGTGCCACATCTGCGTTGTTATCGGCCTGCTCATGTGCGAAAAGCACACATCGCAGGCCGATGCCTAGCATCTGCGGCACTGCTGAACAGTTACGGTTCTGGGCTTCGGCACCTTTCTGGGTC
>VMSU01000125.1 GCA_013792005.1 Desulfobulbaceae bacterium | reverse complement strand
TAGTGATTCTGGGAGGTGATGGCACTCTGCTTCATGTGGCGGATCAAGCGAGCCGCTTCGAAATTCCTGTGGTGGGGATTAATTTGGGTGACTTGGGGTTTCTGACCGAGGTGGCCAAGGATGAACGTTTTCAGGCGCTCGAGGCCATCGTTAATGGGGAATTCACCATTGAGAGGCGGATGATGCTCAAGGTGAGACTTGTTGGGGCAAGTGAGAAAACTGATTGGCAATACGCCTTAAATGATGTGGTGGTCAGTAAGGGGAAGCTCGGGAGGCTGCTTGCGCTCTCAACCTGGGCCGATGATGAACTGATTACCACTTACCGTGCCGATGGGCTGATATTTTCTACCCCCACCGGGGCCACAGCCTATAATCTTTCGGCAGGCGGACCCATTGTCCATCCTGGCCTGCCGTCTATTCTGGTGACGCCAATCTGCCCGTTCATGCTGGACAGCCGGCCTGTGCTGCTGCCGCCTGATATCCGACTCTCCTCTCGATTGGTATCCTATGACGATACGGAAGTTCAGATCATTATCGATGGTCGGATTGTTTGGGACATGACGGGCGATCACGCGCTGGAAATTATGGCTTCCGAACGGACTCTTCAATTGATCGGTTCTTCGCGTCAGGGGTATTTCGAGATATTGCGGAATAAACTAGGCTGGGGGACTCTGTCTCGTAGTAAGAGGGTGAACCCCCAGGCTGGTGGGTAGCTCATGAATTTTATAGAAATTTTCTTGGTGGTTATTTCACTACCAAGCGTGTTTGTGTCCTGATAACCCTTTGCTTCAGCCGTCCGACCGTTTGATCTGAAATTTTTTCATCTTGTATTGCAGAAGGCTCTTGGTGATCCCGAGTTTTTTTGCGGCTTGAGTCTGGACGAAATTGGTTTCCTCCAGTGCTCTGTTGAGCATTTTCCCTTCAATTTCATTTAAGACATCGGTTAGCTTGGCATCGTCTGGGATCAGATCAAGGTTCAGATTGACGTAATTCTCTTCACTGCTAGAAACAACTCCGGACAGAGGTTGGACATCTTCGGGCTCGATCACTGGTCCCTGGCAGAGGACTGTCGCTCGTTCGATGGTGTTTTCGAGTTCTCTGACATTGCCATCCCATGGGAGCGTGGTAAGAAAGCGTAAGGTCTGTTGCGCAATGGTCAGATTGGGTCTACCACTTTGGGAAGCATATTTTCTTACGAAGTGCTCAGCCAGGATTGGAATATCGTCTTGACGTTCTCGTAAGGGGGGAAGGGGAAGGTGAATAACGTTCAATCGATAGTAGAGATCTTCGCGGAAGGTTCCTTGCGCTACTTCGTCTTTTAAGTCTTTGTTGGTGGCCGCAACAATTCGGACATCCACTTGGATGGTTTTGTTGGCGCCGATTCGTTCAAATGTTTTTTCTTGAATTACCCGGAGCAGTTTGGCCTGGAGGGACAGGGGCATGTCTCCTATTTCATCGAGAAAAATGGTGCCGGTGTCAGCTGCCTCAAATTTTCCTTTGCGCATGGCAACGGCGCCGGTAAATGCCCCCCGTTCGTGGCCGAAAAACTCGCTTTCAAGGAGTGCTTCAGGCAGTGCGGCGCAATTTACTGAGATAAATGGCGCTGTGTTCCTGGTGCTGTTGTAATGAATGGCCCGGGCGACTAGCTCTTTGCCGGTCCCAGATTCGCCAGTAATCAGAACGGTGGACTGGGTCGGTGCTACCCGTTCGATAAGGTTGTAAAGTTGGAGCATGGATTTGTTTTTGCCAATGAGCTGATCAAAACGGTAGCGTTTGCTTATCTCCTTCTGTAGTCGCTGGTTCTCCTGGGCAAGTGAGTAGTGTTCGATGGCCTTGTTGGCGCAGGCCAGAAGCTCTTCGGTATTGAAGGGCTTGGTTAAATAATTGAAAGCCCCGAGCTGCATGGCGCGAACTGCTTTCTCCACTTCACCATAAGCGGTAATCATGATAACCGGAATAGTGCCGCTGAATTCCTTGATTGCCTGAAGCAGGGCGAAGCCGTCCATGCCGGGCATCTGCATGTCGGTAATTACCAGGTTGATGTCATTGTTTTTTACCAAATCGAGGGCTTGTTGACCGTTATCGGCAGTCATAGTCTCAAAGCCTTCGTCTTTGAGGAATTCTCCTAGGACAATTTGGTAGTTGGGCTCATCGTCGACAATCAGAATAGTGTGCATTGTTGGTGTTGGGTATGGGGGCGGTCAAGGTGATTCTTGCCGCGCTTGATTTTTGCTGATGCGAGATTTGAGTTCGGTAAGAAGGTGGGCGGGCACTCGGCGTTTGCCGCCGGCTTCACCTAACGGGGACTTGTCTCCCTCTCGTCCATGGAAGTCACTGCCGCCAGTAACAATCAATCGGGAAGTATGACAGAGTTTGAGTAAAAACTGTACTGTTTTTTCAGAATTCATGGGGTGATAGGTCTCAATGCCGCACAGTCCATCATCCATGAGTTGTCGAATTAAGGAGGTAAGGTCTTGCTCGGTGATTTTTAGCGACCCTGGATGGGCAAGGACCGCGACTCCTCCGGCATTGGAGATCATAGCGATAGCCTGGCGGACAGGGAGGAGTTCTCGGCTGGCATAGGCTGCGCCATTCTTGCGGAGGAACTTGGCAAAGGCTTCCTGTTCGTTACGGACAATGCCATTGTCAACCAGAGCTTTGGCGATGTGCGGGCGACCGGTCTGGCCTCGTCCTTGAGGGAGGTCATCAAAGGAAATTGGCAGGTTGAAGCCTTGGAGTTTGTCGAGTATCCGTCGATTCCGGTCTTGACGAGCCGCCTGGATTAATTGGAGGCCAGAGATCAACGAAGGGGTGTTCTGTTGCAGGCCGAAACCTAGGATGTGTAGCGAACGGTCTTGGTGGTGGGCGGTGATTTCGACACCGGGAATGATTTCAATTCCTGCCTTTTTTCCAGCGAGTATGGCGTCTGGGTAGGCGTCCATCGTGTCGTGATCTGTTATTGAGATGGCAGAAATACCTTTGTCGCGGGCTTTCGAGATGATATCTGCTGGGCTTGAGGTTCCATCGGACAGGGTAGAGTGAATATGGAGGTCGATGTGTGACATTAGGGTGGGAGTGGTTTGGTTAGGTGTTTTTTTTGCGAGTTGGGTAAGGTTGAGAAAAAAATTCAATGAGATGGTAAATTTTGCTAGAATGATTTTGATCATGATTAGCAGTGCGCTACCCTAGGCAATTGTACACTATACTTTTATTGCCGGGGAATGACAACACAGGCGAGTTCTTCTCTGCGCCGAAACTATGCACCTATGTAATTTAAGGAGATACTATGGCCCAGATTGATGCGTTTTTTAAGTTGATGCATGAGCAGGGGGCCTCTGATCTGCATATGGTTGCTGGCCAGCAACCGATTTTGCGAATCAGGGGTGAAATGGAAAAGATTAAGTATAATGTTCTTGAGAATGATGCGCTCCGTGCCCTGCTCTATGAAATTGTGACGGAAGAAAAGATTAAGGCCTTCGAGGAGTGTGGTGATATCGATTTCGGATATGAAATCCCAGGCATTGCTCGATACAGAGGCAACCTGTTCATGCAGAAATACGGTATTGGCGCGGTTTTTCGTGAGATACCCAGTGATATCCTGACGTGTGAACAACTTGGGTTGCCCAAGGTTGTTTCCAGGTTGTCGGCTTTGCCTAAAGGTATGGTTTTGGTCACCGGGCCTACCGGGAGTGGTAAGTCAACCACTCTGGCTGCTATTGTTGACGAGTCTAATAAGACCAGACGTGATCATATTTTGACCATCGAAGACCCCATCGAGTTTGTGCATAAAAGTCAGAAGTGTATCGTGAATCATCGTGAAGTTGGTCTTCATACCAAAAGTTTTTCTGCCGCTCTGCGTGGGGCTCTTCGCGAGGACCCGGATATTATTCTGGTAGGTGAAATGCGTGACCTGGAGACCATTGCTTTGGCTATGGAGGCGGCTATGACTGGTCATTTGGTTTTTGGCACTCTTCACACCTTGAATGCAGCGAAGACAGTTGATCGTATTATCGAAATTTTTCCCTCCACTCAGCAGGCCCAAGTGCGCTCAACGCTTGCTGATGCACTGAAGGCGGTGGTGTCGCAAACGTTGTTTAAGCGGATTGACAAAAAAGGTCGCTGTGCCGCGCTGGAGATTTTGATTTGTACCCCGGCGATTCGTAATCTGATTCGTGAGGGAAAGACTTTTCAGATTCCTTCTGCGATGCAGACTGGAAAAAAATATGGCATGCAAACTTTGGATGACGCTATCTTTGAGAACATGCAAAAAGGGTGGATTTCTGCCGAGGATGCCTACACCAATGCTATTGAAAAGTCAAAATTTGTTCCATTTCTGAAAAATCCGCCTCTTGATTTTGCCGATGCTTGATGTGTCGACCTTTCCTCCTCACGATGCCCCTTGCTCCTGGTGAGTCGGAGACAAGGGGCATCTTATCGATATGTTTCTACCTGAATGTTTTTGCCGTCGGTTGTGAAAAAGAGACTGCCGTGCTCGGCGGTATTCAGAATGGCGCTGTTTAATTTCTGATATCGGGCCACGATTGCAGGCGCGGGGAAATGTCCGTGTTGGTTCTGTCCGGCTGAAATCGCTACATATCGTGGGGCTACCGCTGTAAGGAAAGCGGAAGAGCTTGAAGTTGCACTGCCGTGATGTGGGGACACGAGGATATCCGCCTTGATCCCCGGATGGTTCAGCAATGAGTGTTCGCCTTCTTCTTCAATGTCACTGGGCAGGAGGAAGGCGACGTTGCCATGGGTAAGGCGCAGGACGAGGCTTTGGTTGTTGTCGGTTGCTCCTTTGTTGTTAGAAGTTGCGCGAAGTTGCCCGCCAGCGATGACCTTAAGTGAAATGTCTTCTGCCTGGTAGAGTTCCATTCCTGGTGTCGGAATCGTGGTCTTGATCTTGAGGTGAGTCGCTGTGGCGAGCATTTGATGGTAGCTTTTTTCATCGCTTTCGTAGCCGTTGATCCATAAGGTTTCTGGTTTGAATCGAGCCAAGAGGAATGGAATCCCGTTGTAGTGATCGGCGTCAGGGTGAGAGCAAATAATCATGGACAGTCGTTTTATCCCCTTGTGCCAAAGATAGGGGGCGATGAGGTTCTCTCCGGTATCGAATTCCTTGTTTGATCTTGCCTGTTTCCTTCCTCCATCAATCAAAATAGGATCACTTCCCGGCGCTTCGATGATTATGGCGCTGCCTTGTCCTACATCGAGAATGGTGACTTTTGTGTCATGGCTGGTGGAGTTGTTCTGCGTAAGAGGTGCAAGCAGCCAAAGGCCAAAGCAGCTGAGAAGGCCAAAAGAGAGTGCGCGGCGAGAGAGAATCGGCCATGAAGCGAACAGGATGAGTAGCAGGTACCAGCTCATGATCGCAGGAATCGAGGGAGGCGTGACCCAAAGGTAAAGCCAGGGAAGATGAGTAAAGAGGTCTGCGATGGCAAGAGAAGCAGTAATTCCTGGGCTGCCCACGGCGAAAAGCGCATGGGCGATAGGCGGGATTCCGATGAACAGGCATGCGACCAGGCCGATAATTAGCGACCACAGGCAGAGAATGGGTTCGATCAGTATGGTTGATATTGGGCTGGCCAGAGATATTCGATTAAAATGAAACGCGAGAACTGGCGCGGTGCCAATGGTTGCGGCAAGTGAAATGAGGAAGGAGGCTATGGTCCACTTTTTGACGGTAAAAACGATCCGTTTTTGTACGGACAGTTCTTTGTTTTCTATCGTACCTTGAGCCGCAATTTTTGCCAGGTAAGGAGAGAAGAGCGCGATTGAAGAAACGGCGGTGAAGGTAAGCTGAAACGACGCGGTGTAGAGCTGCGTTGGATTTGCTGCCAGGATAATCAAGGCGGCGATGGCAATATTGGTAGAAATTGACCATTGGCGGTCAAGCAAAAGGGCGGCAATGAAGACGGAGATCATGATTAAGGATCGAAGGACCGGCGGATTTGCTCCAGCAATCATGGTGTAAGCAGCGAGGGGTATGAGGGAGAGTAGCGCCGCAACTTTGGTGGCTGGCAGGTTGAGGAGGATCCATTCTGATCTTTTGAGCAGCCAAGAGATAATCCCTGTCGAGAATAGGGCGACAAGCGCCATGTGTAGCCCGGAAATGGAAAGAAGGTGAATGCTGCCGCTGGCCTTGAATGCTTCTTTTGTTTCAGGAGTGAGACTGCTGGAGTCACCGATAAGGATTGCTTTGTATACTCCAGCAGTCTGCGGGGGGAGTGAGGTGGTCAGAAATTGGCTAAGCTGAAATCGGAGGCGTTCCGGCAGGTAGCGCATTCGGCTGGCCCAAGAGGGGGGTGAAAGCTGGTTGACTTTCATGATCAGGGAAGGAGTTTTGATCCACCCTTTTACTCGAATGCCTTGATCTTCCAGGTATTGCTGGTAGTCGAAAACTCCTGGGGTGCCGAAGTTCGATACCGGGCCGATGGTTGTCCGGGCAATGAAATGGTCACCAGGTGTGATGTTGGCTGGGAATGAGGGAGCAGTTAGGAGTGCCAGGCCATGTGTCCCGGTCTCTCCTTTCTGGTCAATAAGGAGGTGCGTTGCCATCAGAACAGTTGTTTGTTCTGTGTTGGTTTCAGGGCAGTGGAGCAGAGTCCCGACCAGTGACACTTCTCGGCGTTCTTTGGCAAGGTGTGAGATGTGGGATGGATCTATTGGCGCTTGGGAGGTGATGGTGGCATGGACGCCGCCAATGCCGAAGAACAAGAGGCAGATCAGGTATGGAGTGAGTCGAGAAAGGTGTCTATTCACCATCAATAGCCAGGTGGCGATGAGGGCAATAGTTGTCACACTGCCTGTCACCGGCACCTGGGAGAATCGAGCCCAGGTGATGCCGGCGGCAAAGGCGATGGTGAGTGGGATGAGTGAGATCGGCAGAGGCGGATCAGTAAATAGTTTGGGTATCGGTGTAAGGCTTTAGCTTGTCGCGGCGACTGGAGTGGCGCAATCGGTTTAATGCCTTTTTTTCGATTTGACGAATACGTTCTCGAGAGACGTTGAAGCGTTTGCCGATCTCTTCCAACGTGTATTCAGCCTCTTCGCCGATGCCGAAGCGGAGGCGAATAATTTTTTCCTCTCGGGGGCTTAAGGTCATGAGAATGCTTTTGACCCGGTCTGCGAGTTCGTTGTTTTTGACTGATTCGTACGGGGAGGCGGAGTCCTTGTTCTCAAGGAAATCACCTAAGGTGCTGTCATCGTCGCCAACAGGAGTCTCGAGGGAAATCGGCTCTCTTGATGCCTCAAGGATAGCCAAGATCTTATCCATGGGCAGGCCGGTCTTTTCTGAAATCTCGATTGGGGTAGGTTCTCGGCCCAGCTCTTTTAATAGTGAGTAGAAGGCCTTAAAGAATTGGCTTCTGAGTTCAAGAAAGTGAACGGGCAGGCGGATGGTTCTAGTTTTATCAAGAATGGCGCGAGTTATAGCTTGTCTGATCCACCAGCTGGCGTAGGTGCTGAATTTATTACCCTTGGTGTAGTCGAAACGAAAAACAGCGCGCATCAGTCCCAGGTTGCCTTCTTGGATTAAGTCGGCTAAGCTCAGGCCTTGGTGCATATAGCGCTTGGCTATGCTGACTACAAGCCTCAAGTTGGCCTTGATCATGGCATCTTTGGCCCACTCGATGTTGCGAGTGTAGCTGGCGATTTTCTGATTCATGACCGAAAGTGTACCGATTTCAGGGTATTTGGCAGCAGTGGAGGCTATTGTGCGTACCATGAAGTTAAGGTGTTGTTTTTTTGGCTTCAGAGTGGGGTCACGTTTTTCCCACAGGGCGATTCTGCCAACTAAAAGCTGGGTTTCTGGCACACCTGAATCATCTGTGCGGATAGCTTCGATGATGGCGTCAAAACCACTACGGATAGCTTTACTGTATTTTTCTTCTTCTTCGGGGGTTAACAGCTCGAAGCGCCCCATCTCCCGGAGGTAGGTGGTGGTGGTTTCCTCCGGTTCCTGAAGGTCCGGCCCGTCTGGTCCTGACTCAGCCTGGAATATTAGAAAGTCACTGTCTTCCTCTGAGTAGTCGTCGGAGTCTTTCTTCTTTTGATCAGATTTTTCTTGAGTGACGACCTCGATATTTTGTTGATTAAGGAAATCGAAGATTTCATCAATGAATTCTGCGGTTTTTTCTTCTGGGATGAGGCTGTTAAGATAGGCGATCGAAATCTGCCCATCTTCTTTGCTGACCTCAAGGAGCTTGGCTTTGATCTCGGCAGGCACGAAGTGTTTTCTCCCGAATAATTAAGGGGTTAGGGGCAGGGGTACGATTGCCTTGGATGGCAAGCACGAAAAATACTTATTATAAAAATGTCGTTAGTAAAAAGCAACTAAAAAATCACTTTGTGCAAAGAAAAAATAGTAGTGATAGTTTTGTAACACCTTATATTTGAGGGTTATTTGTTTTTCAGAGCTTGACAGGCGATTTTTTTTTGAAGATATCTTTTTTAAAGATACAGCTGATGGTATCACAGGCTTATTAATTTGTGATGCCATCACACGATACGTGATTAATCAAGTGCATCATGAAATAAAGGATAAGTATTGTTATGGCGACGCGCACAGATAAAATTAAAAAAAAAATCGGTATTAAAAGCAGGTCAAGTGGAATCTTACTCCATATAACGTCGCTGCCAAGCCACTATGGAATAGGAGACCTCGGACCTGGTGCGATTAAATTTGTCGATTTTTTGGCGGATGCAGGGCAACGTCATTGGCAAATTCTTCCTCTCGGGCCTGTTAATCAAGTTTTTGGCTGTTCGCCCTATATGAGCCTTTCAGCCCTCGCTGGTAATTCACTTTTGATTAGTCCCGAGTTGTTGATGCAAGATGGATTACTTGAGGCGAAGGAACTTGAGGGAAAGCGAAATTTTTCTGAATACGTGGTTGATTTCCCTAACGTGATTGAGAGCAAGGAGGTCATGTTGCGGAAGGCTTTTACCCGCATTGAGGGCTCTGGATTAGAGGTTGCTTTTCGTGATTTTTGTCAATCTGAGTCCGAGTGGTTGCTAGATTATGCGTTGTTTATGACGATTCGTGAGCATGATGGGGAAAAACCTTGGTCTGAGTGGCCTGATCCCCTGCGGCGCAGAGATTCGTCGGCCCTTCGTGGTATTCAGGAAAAATATCCAGAGACAGTCGCTTGTTTTCAGTTTGAGCAGTTTATCTTTTTCCGGCAATGGTTTCAGTTGCGTGATTATGCTCATAGTAAAGGGATTTTGTTGATTGGGGATCTGCCGATATATGTTGGTCAGGATAGTGTTGATGTCTGGGCAAATCAAACATGTTTTGAACTTGATCCTATGACCAGTCTTCCAGTTCATGTGGCCGGAGTTCCGCCGGATTATTTCAGTGAAACCGGACAGCGATGGGGGAATCCACTCTATCGCTGGAAAGATGGGAATGTCGAGAATGAGGCCTTGTATGATTGGTGGCGTCGTCGTTTTCGTTTGAAAGCTCGAATGGTTGATAGTGTTCGAATCGATCATTTTCGTGGTTTTGAGTCGTATTGGCAAATTCCAGCGCATGAAAACACTGCAGTTAATGGTCGATGGATCAAGGGGCCTGGGGTGAAATTTTTTAAAAAAATTGCGGATGATATTGCCAGTTTACCGATCATTGCCGAGGATTTGGGGATTATTACTCCGGAAGTGATTAAGCTTCGAGATGCATTAGGATTTCCCGGGATGAAAATACTGCAATTTGCTTTTGATTCCGATCCAGAAAATTTGTATTTGCCTCATAATTTTGATTCTGTGAATTGTGTGGTGTTTACAGGCACCCATGACAACAATACTGTTTTTGGTTGGTATCTGGAAGATGCTTCAGAAGAGACACGTGTCCGGGTGAGGCGTTATGCTCATACCGACGGAAGAGAGATTCATTGGGACTTGATTCGTTTGGCTTTTTCTTCAGTTGCTTCGACAGCGCTTGTGCCGCTGCAGGATATCCTGGGCTTTGGTGGTGATTGCCGGATGAATATGCCTGGAACTGCTCATGGGAACTGGTCTTGGCGATGTGCCGATCACTTTCTTACCGAAGAATTGGCTGAAAAATTGCGAGATGAAAGTGAATTTTATGGCAGAAAGAGGTAGGTGGCGGTGAAGGTTTTGGCAGTGACAGGCAGCCCACGAAAAGGTGGTAATACGGAGACGTTAGTGGCTGCGATACTACGAGGGGTGACCAGTGCAGGGGGAGAGGTTGAGTCGATCAGACTTGTTGATTATACTATCGGACCTTGTATTGGTTGTGGTGGGTGCACTAAAACAGGACGATGCGTGATCAATGACGATATGCAGGCTCTTTATGGCAAGATCGATGGCGCTCAGGCAATCATTATTGCTTCGCCAGTATATTTTTATGCTCTGTCGGCCCAGACTAAGATATTTGTTGATCGTCTTCAGGCATTGTGGTCTCGAAAGAAGCTGTTGCTGGAAAGAAAGAGTTGGGTTCAGGATCTGAGCAGAAAAGGGTATTTGGTCTCACTTGCGGCGACTAATGGGGGCAAACTTTTTGTTGGATCGCAACTGTGTGCTGATTATGCATTTGATGCCATGGGGTTTGTTTGTGGGGGTGATTTTTTGGTACGTGGCGTTGATCAATGGGGGGCAATGAAGAAGATGGAGTCGAAGATGAAGGAGGCGGAATTGTTTGGTGAAGCACTCTGTTGTGGGACCATTTAGATGCATTTTTACAGTGTAAAGAAAACTTGGTCTTGACAAACAATATCTAATGATTTAAAAATGTGCCTCCAAATTTGATATGAATGGCCCCTTCGTCTAGTGGTCTAGGACGCTGGCCTCTCACGCCGGTAACACGGGTTCGAGTCCCGTAGGGGTCACCACTTAGTGAGACAAGGGATTCAGAGAATATCTGGATCCCTTTTTTTATGCCTAAGAATCTGTTCCCAACAGTATTCCCAACAGCTATGCTGCTTTTGCATTAAATAACATTAAATTTCACATAAGAGCCTCTTGCAAAATAAGCGTCGTGACGCGGGGTGACAAAAAATCTCCTGCCGATTTTTGACCTGTCGCTGACTAGTTCAGGTCGCAAAAAAACTTATTTGTCTGTTTTTTCGTTAATATTACTGATTTCTGGGCGCATT
>VMSU01000124.1 GCA_013792005.1 Desulfobulbaceae bacterium | reverse complement strand
TTAAGACCTCAAGCCGCTGGCTATAGATAATCTCCCGCTGCTTGTTCATGACATCGTCATATTCCAACAGGTGTTTGCGGATATCGAAGTTATGGCCCTCTACCTTCCGCTGGGCGTTTTCAATCGCCCTGGTGATCATGGTGTGCTCGATAGGCTCATCCTCTTCCATGCCCAGACGCTCCATGATCCCGGAGATCCGACCGGAACCGAAGATGCGGAGCAAGTCGTCCTCAAGCGACAGATAAAACCGGGATGAACCGGGATCTCCCTGACGACCGGCGCGGCCTCGGAGCTGATTATCGATCCGCCGCGACTCGTGGCGGCTGGTGGCCAGAATATGGAGACCGCCCAACTCGGCCACCCCCTCCCCCAGCTTGATGTCGGTGCCGCGTCCTGCCATGTTGGTGGCGATGGTTACCCGGCCAACCTGTCCCGCCTCGGCGATAATCTCCGCCTCGCGCTCATGGTGTTTGGCGTTTAAGACCTCATGCTCAATCTTCTCTTTTTTCAACATGGCGGAGATCAACTCGGAGATGTCGATACTGATGGTCCCGACCAGAACCGGCCGCCCCTGCTCATGCATCACTCTGATCTCGCGAACCACTGCCCGATACTTGGCAGCAGCATTCTTATAGATGACGTCGGCGTAATCGTCTCGAACCATCTTTTCGTGGGTAGGAATCATCACCACGTCGAGATTGTAAATCTTCTTAAACTCCACCGCTTCGGTATCGGCAGTGCCGGTCATTCCGGCAAGCTTCTCGTACATGCGGAAATAATTCTGGAAGGTGATCGAGGCCAGGGTCTGATTCTCCTGAGCAACCTTGACCTCCTCCTTGGCCTCCAGCGCCTGGTGCAGACCGTCGCTGAAACGGCGACCAGGCATAGTGCGGCCGGTAAACTCATCAACGATCACCACTTCACCGTTAACCACGATATAGTCGACATCGCGCTTGAACAGCACATGGGCCTTCAGCGCCTGGTTCAAATGATGGAGGTAGTTGATATTCTTGGGATCATACAGGTTGTCGATATCGAGCAACCGCTCTCCCAGCTCCACGCCCTCGTCATTCAACGCCAAGCTGCGGGCCTTCTCATCAACGGTGTAATGCTCAAGGACCTTAAACTGAGGGATGATCCGATTGACTTTACCATACAGCTCAGTGGACATCTCGGCGGGACCGGAGATAATCAGCGGCGTCCGCGCCTCGTCGATCAGGATGCTGTCCACCTCGTCGACAATGGCAAAAAAGTAATCCCGCTGGCAGAACTCCTCCAGGGAGAACTTCATATTGTCGCGCAGATAATCAAAACCGAACTCGTTATTGGTGCCGTAGGTGACATCGGCATGATAGGCCTCACGGCGGGCGGCGTCGTCCATCCCATGAAGGATGGTACCCACGGTCAGCCCCAGGAAACGATACAGCTCGCCCATCCACTTACTATCACGCCGGGCCAGGTAGTCGTTGACCGTAACCACGTGAACCCCCTTACCTGCCAGGGCGTTCAGATAGACCGGCAGGGTGGCGACCAGGGTCTTGCCTTCACCGGTCTTCATCTCGGAAATACAGCCCCGATGCAAGATAACGCCGCCGATGAGCTGGACATCGTAGGCCCGCATATTGAGGACCCTCTTGCCCGCCTCTCGGGCGACGGCAAAGGCCTCAGGCAAGATATCGTCAAGAATTGCCCCTTGAGCTAGGCGTTCTTTAAATTCAACCGTCTTAGCCCGGAGACCATCATCATCAAGGGCCACAATACCCGGTTCCAGACTGTTGATCTTATCAATAATCGGTTTGATTTTCTTCAGAATCCGATCGTTCTTACTGCCAAAGATCTTGGTAAGCACTTTACCGATCATAAAACCATCACTCCATAGTCAGAAGGAAGTGTGCGAGATGCGGCAAGGTCACAAGACCACCGGCCAAATTCCTCACATGCTTCAAAAATATATCCCAAATACATCCGAACATACCCGTACCGACCGCAACTTACCGTTGCCAAACCAAGGCAGTCTCGTTACAATCGGGGAATTTCGGACAGTTAATACAGTCACTCCACACCTTGTGGGGCAACTCATTTTTGTCGATCTCATGAAAGCCAAGTTTTTTAAAGAATCCAGGCTGATAGGTCAAGGTAAACACCTTGGTGATCCCCAGAGTATCCGCTTCATCCAAACAAGAGCGGACCAAGCTTGTGCCGATATCCTGCCCCTGAAAGCGCTCAAGGACTGCCAACGACCGGATCTCCGCCAGATTCTCCCAACAGACATGGAGCGCTGCCGAGCCGGCCACAATACCGGAAGATACGCCGGTGGTGGCTGCCTGATCGTGGGCCACAAAGACTTTGAAGTCCCGCAATTGATCATACAAGGCGCTCAACGCCCGGCCCAGCAATTGGCCTTGGGCGGCAAAATGACTGAGCAGGGAGTGAATCTCCTTGATATCACCCATGGTGGCGTTGCGTATCATATCACACCTATCATAAAAACGCTAAAAGGGGTCAAAGCCTGCCTCCTCATGATCACGGAGAGGCGGCAGGGAAACTTTTCTGATTTTCGGACACGAGGCTGATAAACACCTTGTTCTGCTCACTGGATTCAAGCTTGGATGCCAGGGTATTGGCCTCGGCCAGGCTGTCAAAATGCCCCACCAGAACCCGGAAGAACGTTCCTTCGGCATCGGGCTTCAAGTAAAAGGCGTCATAATCCCGAACTCGCCACTGCGCCACAGCCTTCAAGGCCCGTTGCTCGTCGCGGAAGGCCCCCACCTGGATGGCGAAAAACGACGGTGCGTTCTCTTTATCCTTGTCAGCGCTTATCGTCGCAGGGCTTGCCGTTTGCGTCTGTGTCCCTGATGGGGCGGCAGCAGTAGTACCCCCGGGGGCATCAGCCTCCGGAGTCCCGACCGGGGGCGGCGGGGACTCCTTCAACATTCTGGTCGCCGCAGAGATCAACTCCCGAGGGTCGCCGGTCGCCAAGGTGGATTGCAACCCGGACTGCCCGGTCCATACCCCGAAAAGATACATCCAGAGAAAAACACAAAAGACAACTACCACCAAGCCCAGCAAGCCGCCGATGCCCAGTTCAATCCGCACCAAGGCGTTCTCTTTGGGTGCCTTCCGTGCCATGAGCCTGTCACATGGTTTCCGGGGCTTTCACCCCAATCAGCACCAAACCATTCCGCAGGGACATTCTCAGGCCATTAATCAGCCACAGACGAACCTGGGTCAGGGCCTGATCCTCGGAAATGACCCGGTGCTTATTGTAATAACTATGGAATTTTCCCGCCAGGTCCTGCAGATAAAAAATAATCCGATGAGGGGCAAGATCATAGGCAGCGCTCTGCACCAACTCCGGATAGGCCGCCATCTCTTTTAAGAGATCAAGCTCCTCCGACTCCACCAACAGGTCCAGCCGAGCGTCCGCAATCTCACCCAAAGGGAGCCCTCGTTCCTCCGCCTGCCGAAGGATGCTGCACACTCTGGCATGGGCATATTGAACGTAATAGACCGGATTCTCCTGACTCTGCTGGGTGGCAAGACCCAGGTCAAATTCAAGCTGGCTGTCCGCCTTGCGCATCAGGAAGAAAAAACGGACCACATCCTGACCAACCTCGGAAAGCAACTCATCGACCGTGACAAAGGTTGCTTTGCGAGTCGACATCTTAACCTGCTTCCCGTCCCTTACCAGCGTCACAAACTGATGCAACACCACCGTAACCTTGCTGTCGTCGTAGCCCAGCGCCCGAATACCGGCCATGACGTCGGGTACGGTAGCGATATGATCGGAACCAAAGATATTGACCATCCAATCAAAGCCACGTTTGAACTTCTCCCGGTGGTAGGCGATATCCGGCAACCGGTAAGTCGGCTCACCCGTGCTCTTGATGATGACCCGGTCCTGGTCCAGCCCTAATTCAGAAGTTTTAAACCAGACTGCGCCATCCTGATCATAGACCAGCCCCTTGGCGCGCAGCTGGGCCACCACATCGTCGATATGGCCCTCATCATAGAGCGAATGTTCGTTGTAATAATTATCAAAGTGGATGGAGAGACGCTCAAGGGTGCCGTTGATGTCGGCAAAAATCGCCTGCTCCGCCTTGAGCTGAAAGGGTGTCAGATCCTCCTGGCCACGCAGGGTGTCACCATGTTCCGCCTGCAGATCCTTGGCAATGTCCACGATATAGTCGCCTTGATAGCCGTCCTCAGGAAACTGACCTTCCTCACCCAGCAGCTCCAGATACCGTGCCTGCACCGACTGCGCTAGTACCCGCATCTGACGCCCAGCGTCATTATAGTAATACTCGCGGGTCACCTGATGACCGGTCGCTGCAAGCAAACGGCAGATAGCATCACCCAGCACCGCCTGTCGACCATGGCCAACGCTGAGCGGCCCGGTTGGGTTGGCGCTGACGAACTCGACCAAGACCTTCTTGCCAGCCCCGACCTGACTGAGGCCAAAAGTCTGGTCCTGACGGCACACCTCAGACAAGACCGACTGCCAGACCTCTTTTTTAATGAAGAAATTAACAAAGCCCGGCCCGGCGATCTCGACCTTGTCAAACAAGGGAGATCCAGCCAGGAGTTCGACCAATTGGGCGGCCACGGCCCGGGGATTCTTCTTGTCCCGGCCGGCAACGATCATGGCCAGGTTAGTCGCCAAGTCACCCTGCCCCTCCCGCTTCGGCTGTTCCACCGTATACGAACCAGCTGCGCCATCAGACCAGTACTGACGGTTGACCCCTTCCTGAAAACAGCTATCGACAATCTCTTTTACTCGTGCTCTGATCATAATAACCCGTGGACACTACAACAGATGTTGCGCACCCGACACCTCGGCATCAAAAATTAGGTAACAATAAATTAACGACAGCAGTAAAAAAACCTCGCCAGTGAAAAGATCAGCCAGCGATCAGAGCCTCGCTCATCTCACCGACATACTCCCTCTGGTTGCTATTGCCGAAAAGACACATAACCTCGTAATGGATGGTCTTCATCCATCCGGCAATCTCATCCACAGTAATCTCGCCCACCCCCATGGGTCCTTCCTGCCGGCCCAGCAGCACGACCTCATCACCAACCGATACCTCCGGGATAGCAGAGACATCGACGACACAGGCGTTCATGCAGATTCGGCCGCACACCGGAGCCCGCTGGCCACGAATCAGGACCTGAGCGTGGCCGGTCAATGATCGCAGATAACCATCCGCATAGCCAACCGGTAAAACAGCAAGACGGGTAGACCGGGTCGTGACATGCAGGTGGCCATAGCTCACCCCATACCCCGCCGGCACCTCCTTAAGCTGCAACACTCGAGTTAAAAAAGACATCACCGGGGCAAGAGCGAGACGAGAACGACAGACTGCGTCATCGGCCGGATATCCTCCGTAGAGAGCAATGCCAGGCCGGACAAGATCGTGATGGGATTCAGGACAGGCCATAACCGCCGCCGAGTTGGCGATGTGAACAGACGGGACCTGCCCCGTTTTCATGCCAGGCTGGCTCCTGAGAGCATCCACCACCTGCACAAAAATTGTATTCTGCGCACGAGTCACGCCGTCATCAGAATCGGCCATGGGGAAATGACTGAGGATCCCGGCCAGATAGATTCCAGGCAAGTCCCCAAGCGCTGCCACAAAGGAAGGAACTTCCGCCGGCAGGATACCAAAACGCCCCATCCCCACATCGACCTTAAGCTGCACTCCGATCCGAACCTGGCGCGCAACCGCCCGCGCGGACAATCGTTTAAGGACACCGAGATCAAACACCACCGGAGTCAACCGATAGTCGATCAACTCGTCCGCCCCGTCCCAACCAAGAAAAACGACAATGGAGCCGCTGACGCCAGCTTGACGCAGGGCAATCCCCTCGTCAATCTCCGCCACCCCAAAATGGGTGGCGCCGACTGTGACCAGGGACAGCGCAGAACGCAGCAAACCATGGCCATAGGCATCCGACTTAACCATGGCCAAGACATCGACCCCAGGACCGACCGCCGCCTGAATGGCGAGAAAGTTAGCCTGCAAAGCTCCTAAATCAATAACAACCCTATTATACGAGGTCATTGAAGTTGGCCATTGTCAACGGTTAGCGCTTTCATATCAAGGACAAACCCACACTCGCCTCAGGAAGGGTAGTGGATGGCTCGTTGCCACACCAATCGGCTTGAGAACAACAAAGCCCAACCAATCGCCCCGTACACGGCGCCGGTAATTTCACCAGGCAGCCCGGAATGACGGAGGAGCCAGCCCAACCCTATCATCATCACCACCAAGCCCCACATCTTAACAGAATAGATCCCGCCAAGACAGTCGCCATCCTCCTTGGCCGACAGGCGTAGCAAGTTTTCCCTCGCAGATTTGTCTAATAACAACAAAGACTTCGCTGTCCCGACAGCCATCGCGGGCAGCAACAGCCACACCCGTCCTGCAGTGTGCAGGAAGAGTCCGCCCCTGAGTAATAGGACCATGCCAACCACACTCCAGACAGAGGCAGCAAGAAAATGATGAATACGGAGAGAGGCGCCTGGTTTCAAGGCCTACCCCTTAATTTTCTAGATAACAAAATAAAAAGGCCCATCCCCTGACGGAGACAGGCCTATTGCTCCCAATACACGTACCGGACGTGAATTAGGCCTCACTTACGACGATAGCGCCTGACGGACAAACCTCAACGCAAGTCTCGCAACCAAGACACTCGTCGATATTAACAGGCTCAGCCTTACCGTCAACCATCTCCAGAACCTGTGCTGGGCAAGCGTTTACGCACTCTTCATCACCGGTACATTTGTCCTTATCAATTTCTACATTCCACATTACAACTCCTCCATAAAAATTAAATGAATAACTTGCTCGGCAAGGACTCCTCACCGCTCAAAAACTACGTAATAATTTCATGACCATTAATGCACAGCCTTTTTTTTGTCAACAAAAACTTGAGGCATCAACTCTCCTGCCGCCAATGTTTTTTCAACTCCTTGCCGCCTGAGCAGAAGGGTCCCGAAGACGAAAAAAAACTGGCCATCTCCTCCGCTATCGCGTAAAAGCAAAATACCTCATACCAACAAAGGAGTCAGAAGATAAGGATTCAGGAGTCACCAGCATGAAAAAACAAAAAAAATCCATCCCGGATAGCAAAGGAAAAGCACTCAAATCAGAACACGCCATGATTGCAGGTATCATGGAAGGCAGCCCGGACGCCATCGGCGTGGCAGTGATCCGAATGGAATGCGGCTGCCGAAAAATGGCGGCGGTTGATAAAAACGGCGAACCCGCCAGCAAGGTCATCGCCTACCGAGACCAAGCGGAATCGGTCTGCCCCAAGTGCAAGGAAGATAACGGCGCCTTCCACCGGGTAACCGAATCGTTCATCGACTGGGCCTCCTCCGAACTCGACGAGGCGGAAAGGTCCGCCATTGAGGTTAAAGTCCTCGGCAGCAAGCCAATCCCGAATTAACCGGATTTTGCATGGTCGGGTGAACACCAACCCACCCGACCGCGAAGCTAATACCTCAAGCCGACCCGTTCCCGCACTAAATCCAGAGTAGGGGTCGCTTTAGCGCGGGCCTTCTCCGCACCACGGGCAAGGATCGCCTTCACCTGAGCCGGGTCCTTGGCCATCTCTTCCCGCCTATCCCTGGCCTCGGCAAAAAATTCCCACAACAAATCGACAAGTTCCAACTTGATGTAGCCATATGCCGCCCCGCCGTTCAGATAGAGATCCCGTACTTCCGCCAACCGTCCAGCCGGAGCGAACATCTTAAAGATATTAAAAAGATTACACTTTTCCGGGTCCTTAGGGTCCTCAACCGGGGTTGAATCGGTCTGAATGGCCATCACCGATTTCTTTAACTCCTTGGCGGTCTGGAAGATGTTAATGGTATTGCCATACGATTTTGACATCTTCTGCCCATCGACACCGGGAACCGTGGCAACGGTGTCATCAATCACCGGCTCCGGCAGGACAAAGGTCTCGCCAAAGGTATTGTTGAACTTGATGGCGATGTCCCGCGCCACCTCGATATGCTGCTTCTGATCTTTACCGACTGGCACCCGATCTGCCTGGTAGAGGAGAATATCCGCCGCCATCAGCACCGGGTAAGAGAACAGGCCATGACTGGCGGCAATTCCCTTGGCAACCTTATCCTTATACGAGTGACAACGCTCAAGGAGACCCATCGGGGCCAGCGTCGACAAGATCCAGGTTAACTCGGTCACCTCCGGGACATCCGCCTGCACCCAAAAGATGCATCGTTCCGGGTCGAGCCCCAGGGCCATAAAATCGAGCGCGGCATTCATAGTGTCTTTGGCGATGCGATCCCGGTCATGGACCGATGTCAAGGCATGCAGATTGACGATGAAGGCATAAAGTTCTCCCTGATCCATGTTCTTGATCATCGGGAGCATCATCCCAAAATAATTACCAATATGGAGTTGCCCCGAAGGCTGGATTCCGGAAAGGGTTTTCATGTGTGCCTCTTGCTTTTATCTCGTGGAGTGCCGCCCGGTAAACGTTTACAGTTCGGTGAAATCCGCACGTTCAACGCTTCTGGTGAACGATTACAAAAAAATGGGGGAACGCAATTTCTCACGTTCCCCCACCGATCTTAATGACTCACCGAGACTACTTCACTTCCTCAAAATCGGCATCAACCACGTTGTCGTCCTTAGGAGGCTCAGTACCACCAGCGCCGGCGCTACCGCCGGGTTGCTCCTTACTGGCCTGGGAGTACATGACTTCAGCTAATTTATGTGAAGCCTGGGTCAAGGCCTCAATATCAGCCTTAATGGCATCGGTGTCGTCACCGGTCATGGTCTTTTTCAGTTTCTCAGTAGCCTCTTCCACATTCTTGCGAGTTGCCTCGTCGACTTTATCTCCCACCTCTTTCAAACTCTTTCCGGTGGCATAGATCATGGAATCAGCCTGATTTTTGGCCTCAATCAAGGCTTTCCGTTTCTTATCCTCTTCGGCATGAACCTCGGCGTCACTGGTCATCCGAGAGATTTCTGCCTCGGACAAGCCGCTGGAAGCTGTAATCTTGATCGACTGCTGCTTACCAGTGCCCAGATCCTTGGCCGAAACATGAAGGATACC
>VMSU01000123.1 GCA_013792005.1 Desulfobulbaceae bacterium | reverse complement strand
GAATGAGTAAAACTTCCACGCAATTCAGTTCAATCCCCGCTGGTGTTGGACGGGGACGCAGTAGATCCGACTTTTTGCGACGTCATCAAAAGTTAGTCCGGATGCATGGGTTGTCATCAGTGTTATTTAACTCCTGTTTGTTTGGGAAACAGAATGGCAGATATGATTTCTCTTTGGTTTCTGTCTCTTCCTGCCTTGCAATAATAGCGATTATATTCTAAAGATCATCAATGTTGGCATGATCATTGTGTCCATTCCACAGTCTTGGCGCTGGATTCGCTTTGTCATCTGAAGGTGGTACATTGTGAATGGGTTTCTTTGAATTTTCGTAAACGTTCTGCAGCACTGTGAACGGTTATGATTTTTTTTCTGCCAGAATGTGGTGTTATAGATTGTGGGAGTTCAAGGTCATCAGTGGCTTGAAATGTCTTTATGGGATTATTCAGTGTATTTGGGCAGGACGATTTTAAATAGTCTGTCTTGCAAGGGTAACTTCAATAATTAATGGTAAGAAACAATGAAAGTTAAAAACTGGATTCATAAACATCCGATTACTATTAACCGGATGGCCCTCCTCCAAGAGGCGGCTCAACTGATGAAACAGTACAATATTCGCCACCTGCCGGTTGTTGACGATGAGGGCGATCTGGTGGGTTTTGTTACAGAGAGCGATCTTCGGCAGTTTTCATTTCCCTCCATGATTGAGGATATTCCGGTTCACCAAGTCATGGTGACCAACCCCAGAACCATCGAAGCCGGAGCCAGCATTGAAGATGCGGCCCGGCTCATCCATGACAAGAAAATTGGCGGTCTCCCGGTGATGGAAAACGGTCGGTTAGTGGGTGTAATCACTGCTTCGGATCTGTTGTCCGCTTTTATTGAGGTGATGGGCCTGCTTAAGTCGACTACCAGGATCGATGTCCTGGTCAGTGAGGAGCACGGAGGCATTGAAATGGTGACCAAGATCATCAAATCCCACGATTGCGAAATTGTCAATGTGGCGATGGACAGTAAGGAGGGGAAGCGGAAGGTCTATTATTTCCGGCTGGAGCATTGTGATGCCGATCCGTTGGTCAAGGCGTTGGAAGCTGCGGGACATCAAGTGCTGTCGGTGATGGACTAACTTGCGCTTGATGTAATAGATGATTTGATACGTATAACCAAGGTGAGCATGATGAGTGGTTTTAAGGTAAATAAGACATACGAGGAGATCAACGCCAGGATCAAGGCTGGTGAGGCGGTGGTTGTTACTGCCGAGGAGATGGTGCATATTGTTCGTCAGGAAGGGAAAGTCAAGGCTGCGGCCAAGGTTGACGTGGTGACCACTGGGACCTTCTCTCCGATGTGCTCTTCCGGGTTGATTTTCAACTTTGGCCATGCCACTCCGACATTGAAGGCCTCTACTGTGTCGATGAATAATGTTCCCTCCTATGCCGGATTGGCCGCGGTTGATGCCTATCTTGGCGCCACGGAGTCTACGGCTGATGATCCTTTGAATAAGGTGTTCCCGGGTGAGTTCCGCTACGGCGGCGGGCATGTCATCGAGGATCTGGTGGCAGGAAAGAAGGTTGTGCTTCGGGCCACAGGATACGGCACTGATTGCTACCCCAATAAGTTCATGGAGAAGGAGATTACTCTACATGATCTTCCCTATGCCATGCTGTTTAATCCTAGAAATTGCTATCAGAATTACAACTGCGCGGTTAATTTGTCAGAGAAGACGATTTATACCTATATGGGAACGTTGAAGTCGGGCGGTCGCAGCGCCACCTATTGCAGCGCCGGTGAGTTGAGCCCACTGTTTAATGATCCTTTCTATCGAACCATTGGCCTAGGCACCAGGATCTTTCTTGGTGGTGGGATTGGTTATGTCACTTGGCATGGCACCCAGCATAACCCGACGGCCCTTCGATCCGATAACGGCTCTCCCCGCCGACCGGCCGGGACGCTCATGGTTCAGGGTGATTTGAAGGGGATGTCTCCTCGATGGCTAAAGGGGGTCAGTCTGCAGGGCTACGGCTGTTCTCTGGCAGTAGGCATGGGTATTCCTATTCCTATCTTGAATGAGGAGATGGCTGGGTTTACCGGGGTCTCAGATGCCGATTTGCACACTCAGATCGTCGACTATGGTTATGACTATGCTAATCGGGTCAATCGTAACTATGGCGAGGTGTCGTATGCCCAGCTTAAGAGCGGCATGATCCAGGTAAACGGACAGGATGTGCCGACTGCGCCGCTTTCCAGCATGGTTGGTGCCCGTGAAATTGCCGAGACGTTGAAACAGTGGATCCAGGAAGGGAAATTTACCCTTCAGCAACCGGTGGTGACCCTGCCAGAGAAGTAACGTCTGCTACTTTCATGGTTCGCATTCTTTTCGTCTGTATTGAAAATAGCAATCGCAGCCAGATGGCTGAGGCCTTTGCCCGGATCGAGGGGGCAGAGAAAGTGGAAGTTGCCAGCGCCGGGTCGAATCCGGCCACGGCGGTGAATCCTAAGGCCGTGGCTGCGATGGCCGAACGGGGCTACGATCTTGGAACTCATGCTCCTAAAAGTTTGGCTGATGTTGGTATTGTGTCGTGGGATTATGTGGTCACCATGGGGTGCGGGGATGACTGCCCCTTGATTTCCTCCCGGCAGCGACTTGATTGGCAGCTGCCGGATCCGAGGGAGATGGACGAATACGGCTATCGCACTGTTTGCGACGAGATTGAACGCCTGGTGCGGCAGCTGATCGCTGGCCTGCCGTAACTATTTATCCCCGCTCTGTTCTGGAGCCTTCTTTTTTATCCGTTTGTGCCGGTCCACAGTTGAACTCGGTGTCCTCTCTCTCCTTCCTTCCTTTTCTTCTCGCTCTTTCCTGGTATTTGCCTTCGTTGATCTTTCTTGTTACAGTGGGTAATCGGGTGCGCGATGAGTTTTGGTTTCTGGTTCAGTCCTTTGCCATTTAAATATCCAACCATCAATGGAGGTGGGGCATGATAACGGGAAAGACAAAGAACACCTGGCTCGTATGGAGTGCGGCGTTCGCCTATGGTTTGATTGGGATCGAAATTGTGATCATGATCTCTCCTTTTGCCCTTTATTTCTATTCAGTGTATGGGCCGATCCTGGAGTTTTTTTCGGCTCACCCCGCCTTAAGCTGGCTCACGGAATTTTTTCTTCCCCACATGGTTTTTCTCGATGACCCGCTGGTCCTCGGTATCTCCTATCTCCAGATTCTGCTGGTTGTCGGGATGGCGCTGTTTTTTTTCGCTGCCATTCCACTTTACTATGGGCGGTTTACCGGTAAAGGGGTCGTCCGGTTCAGCTTTTACTCTAAGATCCGGCATCCCCAGTACCTGTTTCTGGCAATTTCCGGGTTTGGTCTTCTTCTTTATTGGCCTCGTTTCATCATCCTGATCCTCTACATCACCATGCTTTTTGTTTACTACTTGTTGGCGCGCAACGAAGAGTGGCGGATGCTGTTGGAGGCCCCTGGCGGTTATGCGGACTATATGAAGAGTACTCCGATGTTTTTCCCTGGAGAGCCGGGCGACAAGATTTATCAGGCCCTCTTTGCCTGGATCCGGCCCAAATGGTTGAGTGTCCTGGTCGTATACCTGTTGTCGATGGCACTCGCTATGGTCATAGCCATGGCCATCAGGCAATACGCTGTTAACCAGCTGCCTATTGTAGTTCGGCAGAATCTGGTCCTGTTGCCTGTTTTTCCAGCGTCGGTGGAGAAAGTTACTTCTATCTACCAGGCCCTTGAGGCATCACCGCAGGTTAGGGCTGTGATGGCAGACCAAAAACCGAATCTTGCCTATATCTTCCCCGGAGACTATTTCCTGACCGCTATTGTAACTGATCAGGATCGTCGTTTTTCTGATGACATGATTAAACGTTTTCCTGAAGTATTGGAGTGGCATCAGAATAAGTTCCGTGGCGGGTTGGGGGAATTCTTTAAAATTTTTTATAATTTTTTCAAAACGTTAGGGACAATCGAGACCGATTACGAGATTGAACGCATTGTTTTGATACGGGTGGGTGACGAACTTGGTGAGCCCGTCGCAGGGGGGACGGTCTTTGCCATGGGCCTGAAGAGAACCCCTGTCATGATTGTTGATTTGGATGCCGAGGACCACCATGTTGTTTCCGTTATCAAGGTGTCAGGAGGGCATAAGTGGGGCTCCATGCCCATGCCGACCTTTTAGCCTCTCTGGGAAGGTATGGATTGTATGGGGTAAATAAGACTACCCCGTCTTGTGTCATTTGCCAGGGTGCCCACTGTCAGTTTGTCTGTTTGATCTTCCAGATAGGTTACCTTGATGATGGAAGAGGCGTTGTCCATGGATTGAGGTCAACCACTCGTGACTCTCGGAAATCAAGGACGATTTCCTGAGGGTCGTTCGTGATGTCTATTTTTTTTTTGGATACCCTGGAGGGGCGGATGATGTCTTGGGACTTCTTGCTAAAGGGCGGTGTGCTGACGTGGCCGATACTGCTGTGCTCTATCGTTGCTATGACCATTTTCTTTGAGCGGTTCTTCCGGTATCGGGTCGCCTCAAAAATCCACCCCCACCTGATCGACTCGATCTATCACTTGGTAAGCATCGGGAAATTTGCCGAAGCCCGCGCCCGACTCCTGGAGAGGGAAGAGACCCCCAAATTTAATATACCGCCGGTCGAACGGATCTTGCGCGAAGGGCTTGCGGTTAACCCGACTGACCGCGAGACCCTTGAGCTGGTTCTTTCCCATAGCGTCAGCCGGGAGCTGAAACTTTTGGAACGTCATCTTGGCACCCTGTCCGCCCTGGGCAATATTGCCACCATGCTTGGCCTGCTTGGCACCGTTTTCGGCATGATTAAGGCCTTTATGGCGGTTGCCGAACTCGGCGGCCGCGTCAATGCCTCGGTCTTAGCCGGCGGCATCTGGGAGGCGATGCTGACCACGGCCTATGGACTGATCGTCGCCATCCCGATTGTATTTTTTCACAACTATCTGGAAGGTCGGGTTGAAGATCTGCAGGCCTCTCACGAAGAGGTCGCCGTCTACCTGGTCAAGGCATGGCTCTCTTCGCAACGGAGGTGACCGATGCTCAACTTTCCCGCTCGCCGCCGCCGGCAATTCGCTATCCCCCTGACCCCACTTATCGATATCGTATTTCTGCTCCTCATCTATTTTCTGTTAACCAGTAATTTCGTCACCCAGCAAGCTATCGATATTCAGTTGCCCCAAGTGACCATGGAGACACCGGCCATTGAACAGCTTGTCGTTGTCACCGTGGATCGGGATGGAAACTTTTATGTTGCCGGCACCATGGTGAGGGAGCAGGATCTGGCCCGCCATGTCGTTGCCGGACTGATCGCTGCGGCCAAACCTGAGGTGCTGATCAAGGCCGACCGGGAGGTTCGCTACGACCGGGTGGTGACCGCCATGGCCATCGCTAAACACAATGGGGCCACCCGCCTGTATCTGGCTATTGAACGGAAATAGCGTGTAAGTTAGGTTGAGGTGCGAAAGTTTACCTCCTAAACTTGATGAACTCGCAAAAAGTCAGGGGATGGCTAGGCAAAAGGGCCGATATACAAGGCGCGGGTGTCTCGCTTACATTGACACAGAGGGCGGGGTGTGTTTTGTGAGTGAGGCCATACATATGGTATGCCGAACGAGCAAAACCACCACGCAACGCAGTAGAACGGACTTTTTGCGACGCCATCAAACTTACAAAAGTTCCGTCCCCTGCATGCCGCGGAGTTGGGCCAGGGAGAAGACCGGGCCGTCGGCACAGACTAAGGTTCGGTCCATGTGGCAGTGGCGGCAGACGCCGATGCCGCATTTCATGTGGCGTTCCAGGGTGGTGATTATGTCGGTGTCGGCAAAGCCTATCCGGCTGAGGGCTGCCAGCACGAAGCGGATCATGATCGAGGGGCCGCAGACGATGGCGGACGAGCGTGCCGGGTCCGGGGTGATCAAGTCGAGGAGGGTGGTGACCAGGCCTACCTGGCCATGCCAGTCCGGGCCTGCGCTATCGACCGAGAGCAGGCATTTGATCGAGTGGGTGTCTTGCCAGGCAGTCAGGTCATCAGAGAAGGCGATGTCTTCAGGAGAACGGCTGCCGTAGAGCAGGGTGATCTGTCCGTATTCGTTGTGATGGTCCAGGCAGTAGTTGATCAACGAACGCAAGGGGGCAAGGCCGATGCCGCCGGCGACAAAGACCAGATCGCGGCCTGTAAACTCCTTCAGGGGAAACGGTCTGCCATAGGGACCGCGCAGACCGAGCGTGTCTCCCGCCTTCATCGTATGCATGGCGTTGGTCAGTGTCCCTGCTCGGCGGATGCTCAGTTCGATCATGCCAGGTCGAGTCGGGGTGGAGGCGATGGAGATCGGGGCTTCGCCCCTATGGGGGACGGAGACCATCATGAACTGTCCTGGCAGGTAGGTGAAGGAGCTGTTGCGGTCCTGGTCGGTAAAGGCCAGCTCAAAGGTCTTGATCTGGGAGTTCTCCTTGACCACCTTGAGGATTTGAGCAGGGTAGGGCAGGTAGTTGTTTTCGATATTCTTCACACGCACTCCTTGTTGGTGAGGTCAAAATTTAGTCGCAGGCCATGGCAATGAAGCGGATGATGTCAACTCCGCCAAAGCAGATGCCGACACAGCGTCCGCAGCCGACGCAGCTTGGCCGCCCGTGGTCCTGGGCATCGTAGAGCAGCTTATGGAGGAAGCGTTGTTTGATTGCCTGACTTCGGGAGTCAACCGGGTTATGGCCGCCGGCCATCCTGGTGAATCCGGCGAAAGTGCAGGCGTCCCATGATCGAATCCGCTTACCCGATGAGGGGGTGATCTCAAGGTCGGTGATGGTGAAGCAGGTGCAGGTCGGGCAGACATAGGCGCAGCCGCCGCAGTCCTGGCAGCGGAGGGAGAGTTCTGCCCAGATCTCGTCGGCGATGGGGCCTGATTTCAGACGTTTGATGACCTGATCGACATGGACCTGCTGCTTGAAATGGCTCCTGGCTTCGAGGAAGGCCTGGTATTGGCCCTTGGCGTCTTTTTCACCGGCTGGGGTGAAGAAGGGGAGAAAACGGGCGATGATCTCCTCGCCCTTGGCCCTGCCGCTTTCGACTAGATAACGGTCCTCGAGATCGGTGAACTGAAGGTCGAATCCGTATTCAAGGAAGGGGCCGCTCTTGGTGGCGTTGCAGAAGCAGTTGTTAAATGGCTCGTTACATGCCAGGGCGATCAGTACTGTCTCATTTCTTTTTTGGAAATAGGAGCTGTCCCGGTTTTTCTTCGAGAAAATCACGTCCATGTATAGCACTGCCGAGAGATCGCAGGAACGGATGCCAAAAAAGACTGTTGCTTCGGCAGATGAGTTCGGGTTGAACTCGTAGTGTGCGGTGTTGTCGCACTGGTAATCGAACAGGACCTCCTGCTGGGGAAAGAGGAAGGGTTTGATTGATCCCTGGGGTTGGGAGTCCAGGTCGAGCGAGGTCCGGTCGATGGAATCGATCACCGAGAACATGGTATCGCCGTGCTCGTTTTTGACCGGGGCCACCAGGCGGTACTCTTTCATCAGCCGTCGGAGCAGACTGGGCAGATGGTCTTTTTTGAGGATATAGCGGTTAGTCATGTTTCTCTTTTTCTCCAAGTGATCATGATGCTGATTGTACGGTCATTTCTATCCTGTTAATTAAGTGCCAATGATTGAAGTGCGCTGCAGATGCGAGAAAGAGGCCTGCGAGCTATAGCTCGTCTATGTGAGCAGGGCGATGACAGCTAAGTACGCGTAGCGAGACTGCGAAGCAGATGCGGGGCGCTTCAATCGTTTTTGATTTTATCCAGGCGGACGGCGCATATCTTGAACTCAGGGCATTGGGCCTTGGGGTCCCGGGCATCGGTGGTCAGTAGGTTGATGGGGGTCTCCGTGAAGTGGAAGGTGGTGTAGACCGAGCCCGTTGCAACCTCTTCCGTCAGTTGGGTCGTGACTGTGACTGATCCTCGTCGTGAGCTGAGTCTCACAACCTCTCCTTGGCGTAGTTGAAAGCGGGTCGCGTCCTCCGGGTTGACTTGGAGCAGGGCTTCGGAGCTTTCCCGGTTCAGCGACTGGCATTTCCTGGTCATGGTGCCGGTATGGTAGTGGTGATAGATGCGACCAGTATTGAGAATCAGCGGATAGTCGGCATCTGGCTGTTCGGCTGAGGGTTGGTGGCTGCCGGGCATGAAACGGCCTCGTCCGCGGGTGAAAAAGTATTTATGGAGGAATGGGGTGCCGCTATGGTTTCTGTCCCAACATGGCCACTGCAGTCCCCAAGAGGAGTTAATCCGATCATGGAACATTCCTCCGTAAATAGGTGAAAGAAGGGCGATCTCTTCCATTACCTCTGCCATTGAGTCATAACTCATGGCATAGCCCATGGCGCGAGACAGGGCGATGATGATGTCGCTGTCGCGTCGGCAGGAGCCAATCGGCGGGATAACCTCTCGTACCATCTGCACCCGGCGCTCAGAGTTAGTGAAGGTTCCTCTTTTTTCGGCAAAAGAGGCCACCGGAAAGACGACGTGGGCCAATTTTGCGGTCTCGGTAAGGAAGAGGTCGGATACCACCAGAAAGTCAAGGTTGCGCAAAGTCTCCTCGACCTTGCTTAGCGTCGGGTCGCTGAGCATCGGATTTTCGCCCATGATCAGCATGCCCCGGATTGGGCCGTTGATTCCCCCGTGGGTCATCTGCATCAGCGACAAGCCGGGAGCGCCCGAGAGCGTTGTGCCCCAGGCGGTCTCGAATTTTTCCTGATACTCCTCGTTGTCCACTGGCTGGTAACTAGGGAAGAGGCCAGGCAGCGCCCCCATATCACAGGCCCCTTGGACGTTGTTTTGGCCACGGAGTGGGTCGACGCCGGTGAACTCTTTTTCCACATGTCCCGCCAGCATGGCGAGGTTGGCAATGGCCTGGACATTACTGGTGCCGCAGATGTGCTGGGTGATACCCAGGCAGTAGCAGATCACCGCCTTCTGGGCGCGGGCGTAGCATTGTGCTGCCGCGCTGATCAAGGTCAGCGGGACGCCGGTGATCGCGGCCGTCTCCTTCAGGTCCAACTGAAAGAGCATGTCGCGCATGGCATAGAAGTTTTCGGTCCGCATCTCGATGAAGAGGTCGTCAGCAAGATTTTCATCGAGAATGATCCGCATCATGGCGTTGATCAGTGGGATGTCGGTGCCAGGTCGAATGGCCAAGTGGATGTAAGCGTGTTCGGCAAGCCGTGTCCGTCGCGGGTCAATGACGATGAGTTTTGCGCCTCGGTCAATGGCGTCGAACATCCGTCGGGCCACCTGGGGATGGGCCTCGGTGGTGTTGGAGCCTGAGACCAGGATCACCTGAGCGTCTTCGATCTCGTTGATGGAATTAGTCATCGCGCCGCTGCCGAAGGTGGTGGCAAGACCTGCCACCGTGGGAGCGTGTCAGAGCCTGGCGCAGTGGTCAATATTGTTGGTCTTGAGGACGGCGCGGGTAAATTTTTGCAGGAGGTAGTTTTCTTCGTTGGTGCATTTGGCAGACGCCAGGACCCCCAGGCCTTGATTTGCGGTCTGATCGCGTATTGTGGTCAGTTTGTCAGCAGTGTAGGCAATGGCCTCGTCCCAGGAGGCCGGGGTCAATTGGCCATTTTTGCGAATCAGCGGGGTCGTTAATCGATCCGGGTGGTGAATAAACTCGTGGACATTCCAGCCTTTAACACAGAGATTACCTCGTGAAACTGGATGGTTAAGAGAAGGAACTGCTCCGGTAATTTGGCCATTTTCTTCATGGAGATACATCCCGCAGCCGCAGCCGCAGTAGACACAGGTGGTCAGTAGATCCTTCATGGGAAAACCTCATGACAAATGGGTGACAATTTGGAGGACCAGTACACTGTATGATAGGTTGAGCACTTTTGTCAAATGTGAAAAAGTTGATCGGAAAAATAATAAAACCGGCTTGACTTGGCGCAGAAAGTTGTTGTACCACAAGTAAATAGCTTAATTTTGACAATCTCGCAAAAAGTCCGGGGATGGCTAAGCAAAAGGTGCGATATACAAGGCGCGGGGTGTGTTTTGTGAGTGAGGCCATACATATGGTATGCCGAACGAGCAAAACCGCCACGCAACGCAGTAGATCGCACTTTTTGCGACGCCATCAATTTTTGCTGAAAAATTAGACATAAAGAAAGGGGAGTATTCAATGCGTTATGGTCTGTTGATTCAAGTACTCTGTTTTTGCTGTTGGTCAACACTCGTGGGGTGTGCCACTCAGGTTGCCACTTCCCCAGTGGTGAAAGGAGACGGCGCCATGCAGGTGGTGGCCAAGACCTTTCACTCCTTTCCTCTTGATCAGTGTAAGCCGGTGGGGAATGGCGACGGTATGGTGAAAAAGGTGGATCATTTCTTGATGATTTTTGATCCCTCTGCGTCCATGACCGAGCCTTATGCCGCATCCAGCCTCTGTGCTAACTGTCATCAGAGTTATAGCGACAACGGTTTCGTGGTGAGTCATGTCGAGTCCCATGGCGGAGGGGAAGTTGATGTCATGGATTTGACTGCTGTTGGCCAAAGTTGTATCGGTTGTCATCGGGATTATCTCCATACTAAATTCAAATTCGCCAAGGAACTGGCGCTGTGTTTCAATAAGAGTATCCCGGAGATCGATTTTATCGGCTCTCTCCGGAGTTTTGGTTCGCCGATTTACACCCAGGTGGCTTATGGCCCTATTTCCTATGATAGACCTCAATACGATCTGGCTTTACAAAAAATTATTGATGTCGATGGCGCAAGCCCCCTCGATCAAACTTTGATCCATACCAACAAAGACTGGTTTGCTGCCGAAGGCCCGATGGCAGTCCTTATCGTCAGTGATGGCAAGGATATGGGTGATCAAGAGGTGCTGGCGGCCAAAGAGCTGGTGGGACGTTATCTTGATCGGGTATGTCTGTATACCGTTCAGATCGGGAATGATGAGATGGGGAGAGAGGTGTTGCAGAAGATCGCCGCTGCCGGGAAGTGCGGTGGGTCGGTGAATGGCGACATCCTGCTTGATTCCGGGAAAATGGCGGACTTTGTTCGGCAAGTATTTTTGACCACGACAGGTGCCTCGGGTGACAGCGATGGCGATGGTGTGCCGGATGCCAAGGATGAGTGTCCAGGGACCAAGGCGGGCACTGAGGTGGATGAGCGTGGGTGTTGGAAGTTGGTGGTGATGGCAGATGTCCTGTTCGCTTTTGATCGTCACGACCTGAGACCAGCTGGAATGGCAGTCCTTGATAAGGTCGTTGAATTCCTGAAAGAGAATCAAACCTTAACCCTTGAGATTTCAGGCCACACCGATAATGTCGGCTCTCAGGCATATAATGATCAGTTGTCTCGCCAACGCGCCATGGCCGGGCAGGGGTATCTGGTGAGCAAAGGCATTGCCAAGGAGAGGATTAAGGCGTTCTGGCACGCCTTTAATAAGCCCGTGGCCGGCAATGAGAGTATGGAGGGACGGTCGCGAAATCGACGTATCGAATTTAAATTCAGCTCGCCGTTATAACCGTTTTTTGGGATGTACACCAATTTTTATAACTTACATCGACGTCCGTTTGAAAGTGTGCCGGATTCGAGTTTCCTCTACCTGTCGGAGCAGCACCGGGAGGTCCTCTACTCGTTAATTTACGGGATAGAGGAGGCCAAGGGCTTTGTCCTCTTGGCTGGAGATGTGGGTACCGGCAAGACCACCTTGGTACGGGCCTTGCTCAAGGAGATTGACGGTAAGCACCTGGTGATCAGTGTAGTTAATCCCAGGGTGGGCTTTGACGATATATTTTTCCATCTGCTGCAAAAGCTTGGTCTTCCGGCAACCGAAAAAATTTCTCTTGCCGCTATTGAGGCCTTGTCGGAGAAACTCATCGATATTCATGACCAAGGGCAGAGGGTGGTGCTCCTGATTGATGAGGCCCATCTGCTTTCAGAAGAGAGCCTTGAAGGGATTAGGCTCCTGTCTAATGTCGAGAAGGATCAAGCCAAACTGATTCAGATTGTCTTGGTTGGTCAGAACGAGGTGTATGCCCTGCTGGACAAGGGGGCGCAGAAGTCGCTTCAGCAGAGGATAGTGGTTAGCCGCCAGCTCAAGCCGTTGGCGTGGAGTGATGCCTTAGGGTACATCTCTCACCGTTTGTCAGAGTCGGGGCGGGGAACGGAGCTTTTCGACAGCCAGGCTATCGCCTTGATCTGGCGAGCGAGCGGAGGAAGTCCGCGAGTGATCAATCAGATCTGTGACAATGCGTTGATGATCGGATATGCCCTGGAGGCAGAGGTAATCGGTCGAAAAATCATTCAGGAGGTGTTGAGTGACATGGGGCCGATGCGGCCCAAAAGCGGGGTTCAGTTTTTTCGGCAGCCTCTTGCGGTGTGGCCGTCCTGGTCGATTGCGGCAGTATTTATAACTCTCTTTGTGGGATTGGGGCTGGCAGGACTCAACGGCCAAGATATAACAAGACCTGCGCCACAGCCTCTCCAGGCAACGGCGCCTAATCTCCTTGTTGAAGGCGATGATGGCGCCGTCGAGCACAGTTTTCAACCAGTCAAAGTCAAAGAGGACCTTGCTGGCGGGGGGGGCGAGCAGGAAGCTGAGATTTCGTCATCGTTAAAGGTAGATAATGAGCTGCGGGAAACCATTCCGTCTCTGGCCAAAGGGTCAGGTCTTTTTGTCACCGGAAAGCAGAGTATGCCATCCGATGAATCGTTATGGACCATGGCAGAGAAGATCTATGGGGGTGTGTCCGAAACTTTACTCGACCTGATTCATATGGCCAATGAGGGCTTGGTTGATATTAATCAGGTCCACTTTGGTCAGACCCTTGTTTTTCCTGAGATCACCAGGGAGTCGATGTTGCACCCTGGTGATGATGGTAAACTTCACATCCATTATGCTTCTTTCTACGCGGTGGACAATGCTCAGAGGGTTAAAGATAAATTGGTGAAGGCTGGGTTGGATGCTTTTTTTGTGGCTTCCAGGCAGGGGGATATTGAGGTCTACCGGGTTTATGTCGGGACGTTTGTCCGAAAAGAGGATGCGGTTGCGGTGCTCAACACGGTTGAATTTAAAAATTTACCTTTCTTGAACGGGACAGAGAAGGAGAAGAGAAACTATGTCAATTAATATTCATGTTCAGGTGGTGTGATGATCCAAAAT
>VMSU01000122.1 GCA_013792005.1 Desulfobulbaceae bacterium | reverse complement strand
CTTTGGCGCTAATGATTTTGGCAGCACCATGATCGAGGAAAATGTGGTGGCTGCTGCCGGAGTTAATTTTCGACTGAGTGAAGAGGAGATCAGGCAATTGGTAACAGAGGCTGGATTTATTCCTTGCCAGCGGTTGATGGATTACACCATGGTGGGATAGGGGAGTGGTGATTTGAAAGCCACATCGTGGAAATTAATCCGTAACCTGTGGTCAATATGACTTCAATTTCGACTAATCTCACGCTGTATCGAGCACCGTTTGTAGTGCCAGTTACCTCAGCGCCAATTGCCGATGGCGGGGTGATGGTTCACAATGGACGGATTTTGGCAGTGGATCGCTTTACTCGTCTACGCCGAGAATCTGCTCGAGTGGTTGATGTTGAGAATGCTCTTTTGACCCCCGCTCTCATTAACTGCCATGCCCATCTTGAATTGTCGTACCTGGAAGGACTGACGACTATTGAATCTGCTTATCTTAGAGGTGATATTGACTCTTCAGCAAATTTCACTGACTGGATTCGAACTCTGTTGGTAAAGCGGGGACAGTCAGTACCCTTAGAGAGTATTGTTGTAACCGGTCGTAGGGCCTTGGCTCAGCAATACAAGAGAGGTGTTGCTCTGGTCGCTGATATTGGAAATCTAGCGGAGAGCCGTGATATCAGTTGCGGGATGAGCGCGGAGGGTCTGTTTTATCGTGAACTTCTCGCTGTTACGGCGAAAGCCGCAGAGACACTATTATCTACTCTGTCTGACGACGAACAGTGCACTGCCCATTCGCTATACTCCTGCCACCCGATCTTGCTCAAAGCGCTCAAGAACAGGTCGAGGCGTTTAGGAGGTCTTTTTCCAGTTCATGTAGCAGAATCTATTGATGAGGTTACTTTTTTACGCACTGGCACCGGACCATTCCGTGACTTTCTGATCGAGCGTTTGCGGTTAACCGGCTCCCTGGCAGATGGCCAGGGCCTTGACGATTTATTGCCGCATCCCGGTTGCGGAGCGGTAGAGTATCTGCAGTCACTGGGCGTCCTTGATGAACGGACGATTTGTGTGCATGCGGTGCATCTTTCGGAGCAAGAGATCGAGCTGTTGGCAAAAAACAGGGCCAAAGTCTGTCTTTGTCCTGCCAGTAATCGGAAGCTTAATGTTGGTAGAGCGCAGGTGCCCCTGCTGCTTAAACATAAGATTATGCCAGGACTTGGCACTGATAGTCTCGCCAGTAATGATTGCCTTGATTTATGGCTGGAGATGAAGGTGCTTCAGAATGATCACCCTGAAGTTAACCCTGAGCAAATTTTTACCATGGCTACCTTTGGTGGCGCCTCTACATTGAGAGTTGAGAGTCGCCTTGGCTCTTTGGTTCCCGGACGAGATGCACGATTGTTGGCGATTGATTTTTCTGGTCAGCAATCGGAAATATTTCCATCGCTGGTCAATACAGGGGCAGCGCAGAAGGTAACTTGGCTGGAGGGCGTGTGAGCAGTAACGATATCGTCCGCATCGGTATGGTCAACTTCATCAATACGGCTGCGCTCTATGAAGTCTGGAAAGAGTCGGTGCATAATCCTGCCTGGCAGGTAGTGGAGGCAGCGCCTGCTGATCTGAATCGGATGCTTGCCAATGATGAACTGGATCTGGGGCTCGTCTCTTCCCATGAATATGCTGAGCATCCGGAAAAGTATCAGATTCTTCCTGACCTGTCGATCAGCGCCACCGGAGCTGTTGGCAGTGTCTTCTTATTTTCACGCCGTATGCCAGAGCGGCTTGATGGGGCGCGAGTTTGCTTGAGCGCTCAGTCGAAGACCTCTAACGGACTCATCAAGATTATTCTTGAGGATTTTTATGGTGTGTGCCCCATATATTATCAAGGGGAAAGTGATCTTGCTCTTGACGATTTCCAGGCGGTGCTGGCCATTGGTGATCAGGCTCTGCGTTTGAAGTATGACGGAGGCTTTCCTTATGTCCTTGATCTTGGCGATGTCTGGCGGCGGAAGACGAAACTTCCTTTTGTCTTTGCGGTATGGGCGATCAGTGAAAAGTTCGTGGCTCGTCGCACCCCGTGCTTGCTGGCTATCCATCAGGAACTAAAACGGTGCGTGTACGAGGGGAGGCGTCGCCTTGATGAAATCAGCAAACGGGTAGCCCCTAGAATCCCGATGGCATCCCAGGATTGCCTTCGCTACTTGCAAGGGATTGAACTCGATCTTTGTCCGGATAAGCTTGATGGACTCAAGGTTTTTTATGAAAATCTAATCCGGAGGGGTGAGGCTTTGCCTCAGGCTCTGCCGATAAAAATATGGAGCGCGGCAGAGGAATAATGCCGTTAACAAGAGAGTGATTATGCGCAGCCCGGAAGAAAAAAAGACCTTTGTTAAGCAGAAGTTTTCCTCGATCAGTGGCAGTTATGATCTGATTAACTCCCTCGTCAGTTTCAAGATAGACAGTTACTGGCGTTGGGTAACGACCAGAGAGCTTAAAATTTTTCCCGAGGGGGCGGTTCTTGATCTCTGTGCCGGAACTTTACCCCTGTCGCTTGAACTTGCCCGTCAGGCCAAGAGGCGACGGGTAGTCTCCATTGATTTTTGTGAGGATATGATTCGAGCCGGTGTTAACAATCTGCCTTCAGATGAACGGCGGAGCAGGATTATGCCAGTGTGTGGTGACGGGGAAGATATTCCTGCCCATGACAACAGTTTCTGGGGGTGCACCGTGGCCTTTGGGGTTCGTAACCTTTCCCGCACCGAGCGAGGACTTCGCGAGATGTACCGTGTCCTTAAACCAACTGGTAAGCTCTTGATCCTGGAGTTTTCTCGGCCCAAGAATCCTTTGGTCAAACCTTTGTATTTTTTTTATTTGAATAAAATCCTCCCGACTGTGGCAGGACTTGTCTCTGGAGATAAAGAGGCTTATGAGTACCTGGCAAGTTCTATCGCCCAGTTTTATGAGCCCAAGGTGTTACTCAAGATGATGAAAGAAGCCGGTTTTGCCAAGGTCTATTGTCGGCAACTCACCTTCGGTATTGTAACGATTTATGTGGGGGTAAAATGAAGAAACGGATCATCCTTGCTATTACTGGGGCCAGTGGTTCGCTCTATGCCAGAGAGTTTTTAGCCCTCATGGCCGAGCTGGGTGTTGAAGTTGATGGAATTATTTCCAATGCCGGACGACAGGTGATGAGTCTTGAACTCGGTGTGACTCCTGAAGAATTACCACCGTGTCGTTGGTTTTCCTGTGATGATTTCACCTCGCCAATGGCCAGCGGTTCGAGCCTCTATCATGGGATGGCGATTCTTCCTTGTACCATGGGGACACTGGCAGCCATTGCCAATGGCAACTCTTATAATTTGATCCATCGGGCAGCTGATGTCTGTTTGAAAGAGCGAAGGACTTTGGTGCTTGGGGTGCGCGAGACGCCGTTAAACCGGATTCATCTCAATAATATGGTCCGGGCAGATCAGGCAGGGGCGATTATCTGTCCCCCCATGCCCGCTTTCTATCATCATCCGGCTTCTTTTATCGACGTAGCAAGGGATTATGTCATGCGGGTGGCGAGTCTGTTGGGTATTGAAGTTATGTCCATGCGTCGTTGGGATGGTATTGAGTTAAGGCAGAAGAGCGTGTGATGCTGCAAAAAATTCTTATTATGCTTGAGATGATCAAGTTTAAACACACTGTTTTTGCTTTGCCGTTCGCTTTGATGGGTGCTTTTCTTGCTGCGCAAGGTGTCCCTGATGCTCGAACCTTTTTGTGGGTGGTCTTGGCCATGGCGGGGGCACGAACGTGTGCTATGGGTTTTAATCGAATCGTTGATGTGCGGTTTGATCGCAAAAACCCGCGGACAGCGGATAGGGCTCTCGCTGCAGGGACAGTTAAGTTGTGGGAGGCTTGGGTGATGGTAATTGTGGCAGGGGGACTGTTTTTTTTCGCCTGTTACCAGTTAAATCACCTGACTCTCCTTCTGTCGCCATTTGCTCTTGCCTTGACTTTGGCGTATTCTCTTACCAAGCGTTTTACCTGGTTGTGCCATGTAGTTCTCGGACTGGCCTTGTCATTTTCTCCTCTTGGCGGCTTTGTTGCTGTTAAGGGGACACTGGACGGGTTTCCTTATGTGCTTTCCCTCGGGGTCTTGTTCTGGGTTACTGGCTTTGATATGGTTTATGCCTGTCTTGATGCCGATTTTGACCGGGATGAGGGGCTTTATTCCATGCCTTCTCGCTTTGGGAGACAGAATGCTTTCCGGTTGGCGGTCGCTTTTCATGTGCTTGCATTTGCCCTTTTTTTGGCAACCGGGATTATGGCCGGACTGAATTATTTTTATTTCATTGGATTAGCGATTACGGCTGTTTGCCTCTTCTATCAACATCTCGTGGTTAATCCTAAAGATCTATCCAGAATTCAGGTCTCATTTTTTCAGATGAATGGCGCTATCAGTGTCGTGCTCTTCCTTACAACATGGCTATCGCTCGCCTTTGGGGTGCGATAGTATTTTTTTCTTTTTGTTGTTCCTCCCACTTTTCTCATTTGCCCGATGCAGGTCAAGGTTAAGGTAAAGAGTCGATCAATCGTAGTATCTCTTGATTCGTTCAGTACTTCTTTTGTAACTACTCAGGTTATTGGTTTACGGTTGACAGTTGACGGTAATTAAGGTCCTGCCAATGGCTGAGGACACACTGACATTGAGTATCATGCGATGATTTATGACTAACCATGATTCTTTTAACCGTAAACCGACAACTGATTACCGTTAACCTGTGTAGTTACCTTCTTTTTTGTATTGGTTATGTTGCCAAAGTAGCGGAGTGAAATTTATCTTGGTCAGCTACTAGAGCTATGATAGTCCAGCCTGGTTGTGGCAATAATTTTTCATCTATGGTGAAAATTTTGATTTTACCTTTAGGTGTAATGGCAAAGAGTGGTATGAGTCCATGGTCATGTTGTCGCTGATAGTTCGTATAATCAAAAGTCTGGCTAAGGGTTGTGCTGCGGATATCCCAGCCTTTTTTAGATAGGGACTTGGTCAGGCTGGTAAATGTAACTTCATGTCCAAAGAGATCCCGCCAGTGCCGTCGAGAAACCGCCTTGCGGTTTTTGGACATTTCCAAATCTTCGGCAGATTGGATCGCAAATACGGCATCTGCCCCTAGTTCCATCCGGTAGTGCATACAGGAAAGGGTGTTGAGAGCGCCGCGTGGTGAAAGCGCGAGCATCTTGCCGATTCCGACTAAGTCGAGATTTCGGTCTGCATGCTCGGAAACCGGCTCACCGTAATAAGTCTCTAAGCCTTCAAGCCTGGCCTTGCTGATTTTTTCCCAACTGCTGTCAATGAGTAATACCCGAAACCCCTCCTGCTTTAAAGCCTTGCCAATTGCCCTTGCCACCAGATTGGCTCCGATTATAAGGAATCCCTTGGGTTCAGGTTCGGCTACACCAAGTTTTTTGGCAATGAAACCCGCTGTGGCGCTTTGCAAGACCACGGTGCCGATGATTACCGAAAACGTTAGTGGTACCAGCAGCTCTGCCTGAGTGTGTCCTAAGGCTGTCAGTCTGATGGAAAACAGGGCGGCGATGGCAGCAGCCACGATCCCTCTTGGACCTATCCAGGCAAGAAGATGCCTTTCTGGCCAGCTTAATTTAGAGCCAAGAGTGGAAAACATCACACTTAAGGGTCTGGATAGGAACTGAATGGAAAGAAAGATAAAAACGACCTGCCACCCAAGATGGACAAAGCGCTGAACGTCAAGGCGGGCCGCCAGCAGGATGAAAAGCACGGATATCAGCAGGACGCTTAAACTCTCCTTGAAGTCCAGGATCTCTTCCATGGTAACATTGCGCATGTTGGCAAGCCAGATACCCATGACTGTTACGGTGAGTAGGCCGGATTCGTGCTGGATACTGTTGGAAACCGCAAAAACAAAGATAACTAGGCCTAACGTCGCCACATTGTGAAGAAACTCCGGCATCCAATGGCGGCGGAGAATGATGCCGTACAGATATCCGGCCAAAGAGCCCAAGAGAAGTCCGATGCCGACAAGTTTTGCAAAAGCGAGCAAGGTGTGACCCAATGCGTTGCCATTACTGCCGACTAGGATGAATTCGTAGACCAAAACGGCCAACGTTGCTCCAATGGGATCGATAACAATGCCTTCCCAGCGGAGAATATTGGCAACGGGTGCGCTGGGCCTGACAGTACGGAGCATGGGGACGATCACGGTGGGGCCGGTCACCGAAGTGATTGCTCCGAAAAGCAGTGCTAGTCCCCAAGGGAAATCAAAGACAATGCGGGTGGCGGCGGCGGTGATCAGCCACGTAGTCAGTATCCCGAAGGAGATCAGGTTGCGGACCACTTGACCCAAACCGGCGATCTGATGGAACCGTAGAGTGAGGCTGCCTTCGAAAAGAATTACCGCAACAGAGAGGGAGATGAAGGGAAAGAGCAGATCTCCGAAGAGCAGATCGGAGTTGAGCCATCCGGTAAGCGGTCCGGCGACGAGTCCGGCAAGGAGCAGGAAGAGGATGGCCGGTAGCTTTACTCTCCAGGCAAACCATTGACAAAGAATGCCGGTGAATACAACGGCAGCCAGAATGAAAACCTTATCGATCAGCATCGGGAGTTATGTCTTTTGTTATGATGAATGTAAGAGTGATCTGTTGGTTAGGATGAGTAGAATTGCCATATCTTGCTGGCGCTGTCGAAACATTTCTCATCTAGTGTTCGGAATAATTATCTTTCCCTTACCCGCTTTCAGCAAAAAAGAGAGAATTATCGGGCTATATTGTGGGTCAGCGCTCAACGGATGATTGTAGCCAGTAGCGTGTTTTGTTAAGATTACTACCGTTCTTGCTGAGCGTGCAAATCATAAGCCTTTTGATGATAGGTCTTTACCATGGATCAGGTTGTGGAGATCTTGGATATTATGTGTGTTTGTTCAGAGGTGATGTTCGGCGATTTTCGAAAACATCTGTACCAGACCTGAACATAGCGTGAAGATGGATTTGATATGGAGATTATGGGGGGTGCATTCGTCGAAGAAGATGGTGAGGGCAGACTCAAGATCCTCTTCCGGGGCCTGGTAGCAGATGAGAATGGGGACTTTGGGCAAGGGGTGGAGAATCAGGGCAATGTCTGCCTGATACCAGTCAATGGTCCTGCCCATAAACAAATTAATCAGATCGCCCAATAGCGATTGATTTTTGTCGGCCAGTTTCCTTAGCGGCGTCTCGCAACGGCTGGTGAAAAGCCCTTGCCATTCAATTCCGCCGTTAATCTCTCGAAAGGAAATCCATTTGCCAGTCGGGGCGCTATGGGTGATGTTGGTGATGCAGGCGAGCAATGGGGCTTGAACCCAGGGGATAATATGGCACTCTGAGGTGATGTCGCCATGACGGTCAATAATGAAGTCCTTGCCTAAAGAATTGATAACTATGCGTTCACCGAGCATGGTGCCACCGATCAGTGGGGCGATCTGGACAAGGTTAACGGTTGCCATTTTTTCCTTTAACTTTAGCATGAACTCTGCCTGGTCATCGTCCATGGCCCCTATCCGTGGGCACTCAATGGAAAATTTTAGCATCTGTTCAGCAGACAGAGATGGACAGTCCCGGAGTTTTTTGCGTTCTGCCACCACTGCCGCTGCAAAAGCCAGGCATGAGGGCAGAAGGCATAGCCCGCAATTGGTTTGAGGTAATATTTTATAAATTGTCAGGGGGGATCGAATATGGGTCATTGATCAAGACCGATCGGTGTTTTTGAGATGCATTCAAGTTGATGCTCTCAGGTATAGTTACGGATTGAATGTTTCGTAAACGTTCACCGGACACCCCATCTGCTTCGCAGTCTCGCAAACTCGCTTAGCTGTTAGCGGCCTGCTCATGTGCAACTAGCACACTTCGCAGACCGCTTTATTGACCGACGAAGCGGGTCAATAAAAATCGCGCAGGTAAGCGACCGTAGGGAGACTCCGGCTGGTGGGGCACCCGGTAAACGTTTACAGTCCGGTGAAATCCGCACGTTCAACGCTTCTGGTGAACGATTACAATGTTTCAATTAAGCTTGATCGGGCAACTTCGTTCGCTGATGCCTCGTTTTAATACTTCGGCGTTGTAAGCGTTCAGCACATCCCGGCGTTTTAGCATTCCGAGGACCCACTTGCTTTCTGCCGATTCGACAACCGGGATTTCGTCAAAGCCTTTTCTGTCAAACAGGGTAATGGCAGTGTATAAGTTGTCGTCCGGGGTAAGAAAGACCACGTTGCGAGCGCAGACTTTGCCGACGGTGGCGGTGCAGCGCAATTTTTCATCGTGGAGGATGTTCTTGACGTCCTGAAGGGAGATAATGCCGGTCATGTGGCCGGTTTCATCGACAACCGGGAAATAAAAACTGTCTTTGGCCATGCTGAAGATGCGCAGAAGTTGATCGACATTGGCTTTCTCGCTGATGAAATCAACATCTTCGGTGAGGATTCGTCCGATCTTGATGGAGCGCATAATTGCCGATTCCCGGCCTTCGTGGATATCGATGCCTTCGCGGGAGAAGTCTACCGTGTCGATGGAGTCATGGTACAGTCTGGCCGAGACCACGGTGCCGATGATGCTTGACAGCATGATGGGAATGATGATTGTGGAGTCGTCGGTCATTTCAAAGAGTAGGAAAATAGCGGTCAGAGGGGCATGGGTCGAGGCTGCTAAAAAAGCGCCGATACCAATCGCAGCGTAAGAACCTGGGTGGGCGGTTGAGTTTGGGAAGAGCCAGTGAGCAACTGAGCCGAAGGACCCTCCCGCCATTGCCCCGATAAACAAGGCAGGCGCAAAAACGCCGCCAGACCCGCCGGAACCTAAGGTGATTGAGGTGGCCGCGATTTTCAGGAAGATAAGGAGGGCTATCAGCCATAAAGGGTTGGGGTCGGTGAGAACCTTGAGGATGGCGTGATAGCCGTCACCCATGATTTGGGGGAAAGCCATGCCGCAAACGCCTATCATCAAAGCACCGATAATCGGTTTGAGTTGTGGGTGTATTGAGAGGGTGGCAAAATGATCCCGAACTTTATAGAAAAAAGCAATATAGATAACGGCAAGAATACCGATCCAGACGCCCATGAGCATGTAGAGCGGGATTTCGGTCATGGGATTGACCATTTGGAAGTTGGAGATGGCGAAAGCGGGATTGGCGCCATAGTACGCTCTGGACAAAACAGTGGCCATGGCGGATGAGATGACTAGCGCGGAGAACGAAGCAACCTCGTAGGTGCCAAGGAGCACAATCTCCGAGGCAAAAAACATTCCGGCAATGGGTGCGTTGAACATGGCGGCCACAGCACCCGCGCTACCTGCTGCGATATAAATCTTCATTCGGTCGCTGGAGACGCGGAAAGATTTCCCGACTTGCGATCCGAGCGCTCCGCCAACCTGGGCAATGGGGCCTTCTACTCCTGCCGAGTTTCCTGTCCCGATGGTTAGTGAGCAGGAGATGATCTTGAGGATGATGGTGCGAAAACTGATTGATCCCCCTTGTAGATTGACCTTTCGTAGGAAATTGGTGAAGCCGTAGCCATTGATTTCACCGGGGAACAGGAGTGATAGGGGAATAAGAAGTATCATTCCGCTGACCGGAATCAAGGGCAGGAGTAAAATATGCCATCCCCCTTGGCTGGCCCAAGCATAGCCTGGCACAAAAATAGTGATGTGAACGAATTCGGTGACGGTTCGAAAGCAGATGTTAGCCAGGCCAGCAGCTAGACCGATGAAGGAGGCGATTATTACCATCAGAGAATTTTCACCGGGCAGGAATTTTTTTGGTTTAATTTTCATCGTCTGGGGGTGAAGAATGGAGCTTTATGGACTGGTGGATGGTGTCTGGGCGTAATTTTTAACAAAAACATGAACGCAAGGAAACAGCAAGCGTAAAAGAATCTATATTATCATACTTGGTAACTGCTCAGCTTCCCAACCGGGGTGCCGCCTGTATTGATTATGAAAGATACAAATCGTCAGAAAATATATCGATTTCATTTAGATATAGATATCGATAAATGATTTGTAACTTAGAAGGTTGTCAGTTTACGGTTGACAGTTGACGGTGATAGAGTTCTGCCAATGGCTGAGGACACACTGACATTGAGTATCATGCGATGATTTATGACTAACCATGATTTTTTTACGCTTGCTGTT
>VMSU01000121.1 GCA_013792005.1 Desulfobulbaceae bacterium | reverse complement strand
CTTTTTAAAAACAGGAAGAATAAAAGGCCGTTAAATATTTATGAGTTCTGCTGTGACAATAAAAACGGTTTCAGAAATCGATTTGATGAGAAGAGCGAATCAAATCGTGGCCCAAGCTTTGAATTTAATTATCAATAACATTAAAATAGGTGTTACTACTAAAGAATTAGACATTATTGCCGAAGATTACGCTAAAAAAAATGGTGCAATTCCCGCTTTTAAAGGTTATAGAGGATTCCCTGCGAGTATTTGTTCATCAATAAATGAACAAGTTGTACATGGAATTCCTTCTAATAAGGTAATTCTTCAAGAAGGGGATCTTGTCAGTATTGATTTTGGAGTGAAATATAAAGGTTTTTATGGTGATGCAGCATTCTCGATTGTTGTTGGTGAGAATACTCCTGAAAAAAATCACTTATTAAAAGTCACCCAAAAATCACTCTATATGGGAATAGAGCAGGCTAGAAAAGGCAATAGAGTATCAGATATTTCTTTGGCTATTCAAACCTATGTTGAAGATAATAAATTGTATGTTGTTAAGCAATTTGTTGGACATGGTATCGGATCAAAACTTCATGAGCCGCCAGAAGTACCTAATTATAAAAGATCAGGAAGTAGCCAAAGATTAATTCCTGGGATGGTTTTAGCGATAGAGCCAATGGTTAATGTCGGTACCTCAGACGTTCAGGTGCTGAAAGATGGTTGGACTGTAATTACTTCAGATAAGACATTGTCAGCCCATTTCGAACATTCTGTACTTATTACAGATGGCAATCCTGAAATTTTGAGTGAAGGAATAATTCTTTAATTTATTAGTTAAGGAGTAAAGAGGAAATTTAGCTATGGCAAAAGAAGAGGCAATACAAGTTGAGGGTACCATAATTGAACCTCTTCCAAATGCTATGTTCCGTGTTGAACTTGAGAATGGCCATAAAGTTTTAGCTCATATATCAGGTAAAATGCGTATGCATTTTATTAAAATACTTCCTGGAGACAAAGTAACAATTGAACTGTCACCCTACGATTTGACCCGTGGTAGGATAGTATTTCGTGGAAAGGCCAATAGATAACTTTGACAAGTAAAGGCAAACATCATGAAAGTTAGATCATCAGTAAAAAAAATTTGCAGTGAATGTAAGATCTTTAAAAGAAGTGGAGTTGTTCGGGTTTCTTGCAAAGTAAAAAAACATAAGCAGCGTCAGGGGTAACACTAAGATATTTAAGAAAATTTAGTTGAGACCTACATATAGTGAATCAAAATATTTGGGAGTAAGAACTTGGCACGTATAGCTGGTGTAGATTTACCGAAAAATAAACATATGGTTATTGCACTTACCTATATCCATGGAATAGGTAAAACAAGTGCAATGAGAATACTTGATGAAGTCAATATTGCTCATAATATGAATAGTGATAGTCTCGACGATAATCAAGTAGCCGAAATCCGGAAAATAATCGAAACATCGCATAGTGTCGAGGGTGATAGAAGGCGTAATGTCGCTATGGATATTAAACGTATGATGGATCTTGGAAGCTATCGAGGAATCAGACATCGGAAAGGTTTACCATGCAGAGGACAGCGGACTAGTACAAATGCTAGGACTCGAAGAGGTCCAAGAAGATCAGCAAGTAAATAATTGTTATATTTTATATACATATATCAGGAGAATAGAAAATGGCAGGTCCTAAGACTAAGGTGAAGCGTAAGGATAAAAAAAACATTCCCGAAGGGGTTGTTAGTATTAAATCAACTTTCAATAACACCTTAGTGACATTTTCCGATAAGCAAGGTAACGCAGTGTCATGGTGTAGTTCTGGTTGTTTAGGTTTCAAAGGTTCTCGGAAGAGTACACCCTTTGCTGCTCAAAATACTGTAGAAACTGCCGCAAAAAAAGCAATGGACTGTGGTATGAGAAAAGTAATGGTTAATATAAAGGGTCCAGGGCCTGGAAGAGAATCAGCGCTTAGGGCATTACAGCAAGTAGGGTTAGAAGTCAGTAAAATTTGTGACGTAACACCAATTCCTCATAATGGTTGTAAACCACCCAAGAAAAGAAGAGTTTAATTTTAAATTCTTTTTATCATTACTTTCATAGAGTAATACATTTTAGTAAAAAGAAACTATACATATTCATTTATTTAATTGTATAGAAAGTGGAGGTAGTAAATTGTCACGATATACAGGCGCTTTATGCCGTCAATGCCGAAGAGAAAAAATTAAGCTCTTTCTGAAGGGAGATAGATGCTATTCTGATAGATGTGCTTTTGAACGGCGTGCTTTTGCACCAGGGCAACATGGACAAGACCGATTAAAGAAAATGTCTGATTATGCTATCCAGTTACGTGAAAAGCAAAAAGTTAAACGTATGTATGGTATGCTAGAAGGTCAATTTAATAGGTATTTTCAAAAAGCTGATCTTCAAAAAGGTATAACAGGCGTTAATCTGCTCGTAATGCTTGAACGTAGACTAGATAATGTACTTTATAGACTTGGATTTGCTTCCTCCAGAAATCAGGCTCGTCAATTAGTCAGACATAATCACTTTCTTGTCAATGGCAGAAAAGTAAATATACCTTCATTTCTTGTTTCTGTTAACGATGAAATACTTTTAAAAGATAAAAGTCAAAGCATTGGTGCTGTAAAGGAAAATTTGTCTGCGATTGCACGACGTGGAGTACCCAGTTGGTTGAACATCGACCATGATAATTTTAAGGGTAAAGTCATTGCACTTCCGAATCGTGAAGAAATCACTATGCCAATTCAGGAAAACCTTATAGTTGAACTTTATTCTAAATAAGACACAATATGACTCATACTGACTTGAATATTCAAATGGATTCTGACCCAATTTATCGTAATTGGACAGAACTTATCCTACCAGAACGGCTAGAGGTTGATTCTGCAACGCATACCAATAGATATGGTAAATTTACATGCCAGCCTTTGGAACGTGGTTTTGCAACAACCGTTGGAAATTGCTTGAGAAGAATATTATTGTCTTCCATTCAAGGTGCTGCGATCACTTCTGTTAATATTGAAGGTGCACATCATGAATATTCAACGATTCCTGGTGTTTTGGAAGATGTTATTGAAATTATACTTAATTTAAAGGAAGTTAGGCTCCGTTTAAATTCGCAGAATTCAGCCGTCATACGAATAGAAAAAACAGATAAGGGACCAGTGACAGCTGCTGATATTATTTCACCTGATGGTATGGTTGAAGTGATGAATCCTGAACAACACATTTGTACTATAACCGGAAGTGAAGGCAAGATGGTTGCTGAGTTTCAGGTTAGATGGGGAAAAGGATATTCACCAGCAGAAAATAATAAAACTGAAGATATGAGTATTGATACCTTCCCGATTGACGCAATATTTACGCCGATCCAGAAGGTGAAAATCGTTGTTAGTCAAGCAAGAGTTGGTCAACAGACTGATTATGATAAGTTGACAATGGAAATTCATACTGATGGAAGTATCACCCCTGAGAATTCGCTTGCTTATGCTGCAAAAATTCTCAAGGAGCAGATGAGAATTTTCATTAATTTTGATGAAGATCGTGTTGAGCCAGAAATTGAGCAATCATCCGACGCAACTCTTATCGCTGTAAATGAAAATTTATATAGAAGTGTTGATGATCTTGAGCTTTCTGTCCGCTCAGCTAATTGCTTGCGAAATGCGGACATAAAATATATCGGTGAATTAGTACAAAAAACCGAAACAGAAATGCTGAAGACCAAAAATTTTGGTCGAAAGTCATTGAATGAAATTAAGCAATTACTTTCTGAAATGGGTCTGTCGTTGGGAATGAAGGTTGAAGGTTGGGTACAACCACCCTCACAGGAACCCCAAGAAGATTTGTAAACTGAGAATAAGGTTATATTACAATGAGACATAGAAAAGCAGGAAGAAGACTTGGACGTAATTCATCGCATCGAGATGCTATGATTCGGAATATGGTTACCTCTCTTTTTGAGCATGAAAGGATTGTAACAACGACTCCGAAAGCCAAAGAAGCTCGGAAAATGGTTGATAAAATGATGACGTTGGCTAAGCGTGGCGATTTGCACGCACGACGACAAGCGTTAGCATTTATGAAGAAAGATGAGATTGTTGCTAAATTATTTGATAATTTAAAGAATGACTATATGGACAGGAATGGTGGATATACAAGAATCATCAGGACTGGGAATCGTATAGGTGATGCCGCACCAATGGCAATATTAGAATTGGTTAATTACAAAGAAAGTGAATCTTCCGAGATTATAACAGAAAGTAATTAATGTACTAAAATTCAAAAATACAGTTAGTGTAGCACACAAAAAAACCGGCATTATGCCGGTTTTTTTGTGTGCTATACTAACTAAAACATATTCGGTAAAATTGGCCATCCGCAAACCATGGTCGAGTTATATTGATTTCAAGAATTTCAGTAAGATATGCCTCTAAGAGGAGGTACGTTTTGGTTCCTTTCCTGATACAGGCGGTTGTTGTTTGCCCGTGATGTCCAAGGGCCGAGTGGAGATGGATTCTTGGCTCGTCATTTTCGTCTAAAAAAATGCTCCCAAGCCCCACAACTTCCCTAGCTTCATCTATCTTCGCCCAAACAGGCACTGGTGGTATAGTTGGCTCTATGGGGCCAGTCACAACGTCTGCTTGCTGTAATCCACCAAAGATTGTGAAATAAGCTGCCTTAATCCCCTCTTTTTGTACAATGTGCTTCAATCCTTGTAACAGGTCATCGTCATTGTCAAAGCGAATCACGATTATCCTGCCTGTTTTTCCCGAGCGATATTCCATAGTTGTTGTTTATTCCTCAGGTTGAGAGCCAGAAGTATCTGCATCATCACCAAATTGTTGCTGATCCCTCGCCGCTTTCAATAATCGAAATAATTCACGATTAAAAGTTGGTTTTCTAGACCTCACGTATTGAATTGCGGTATTTTTAAGTGAATTCTTGTCGATTCCTGGAAACTGATGTGCTGCAACATCGATTGTTTCACTGTCCCAACTGGAGTCTAGTTTTTCGTGTCTTGTTGCTGCCTCCCGCATCGCGATAAGCGCCTCGGAAATAATGTCATCTCGCAGACGTTCCAGTTCGTGAAAGACCTTGTTCTCTTTTAACTTGGATCCTTTCTTTTCATCCAGGAATGAAAAGAGGGGTTCACAGTCGGTTTGGCGTAGGCATTTGGCAATATATTTTGTTTGTCTTTTTTTTGCGCCGCCGGACATCCCTGAAGCACTTTTTATCTCCTCTTTGAGGAAATCTTCGCAGGTGAGTCGTTTAATCTCGGAGGCCGAGAGATTCACGAGTTCTGATGCGAGTTCTTCCAGTGTTTTGCCCCGACGTTTGTGCTCTGATCTACTGATGAATTGTTCCATGATTTAGCTGATTCCTTACGTGACGCACTTTTTAGTTGCCTTACCGGAGATGACTACGGTAAATTCAATTCACTTTATTCGGTGTTTTTTATTTGTTCAATACAAAAGGACTACTTATGATTTTATCACCTGATTTTACTGTTAGACAACCGACAACTATTCGGTTTGGCTGTGGCGCTATTGCTGATCTAGGCATGATTGTTAAAAATCTCAAAGGTACCAAAGTTTTTTTAGTTGCCGACCCTGGAGTAGTTGCCGCTAATCTAATGGGGAAGATTACTAAACCGTTAGATGATGAAGCAATCCCCTTTACAATTTTTACTGAGATTGATCCAGAGCCAGGACTACGCTTGGCGGATCGTGGCGCTGAGTTAGCGCGACAGGCTGGAGCGGATTGTGTAGTTGGCGTTGGTGGCGGTTCAGCGATGGATGTTGCCAAGGCAGTTAGTATATTGTTGACGAATGGGGGGTGTGCTGAAAACTATCTCGGCCTTGGTAAGATTGCCAAGGCCGGTGTTCCTAAAATCATGGTTCCTACTACTGCTGGCACTGGTGCTGAGGTTAGTTTTACGGCCGTATTTATTAATGAAAAAACCAGTTCAAAAGGTGGGATGAATGGTGATCCTCTTTATCCGGAAGCAGCGATATTGGATCCTGAGTTAACTCTTACTATGCCACCTCATGTCACCGCCGCAACCGGGATTGACGCTTTCACCCATGCTATTGAGGCATTTGTATCAACTCAGTCTCATCCAATCTCCGATATGTATGCATTGGAAGCTATGAAGTTAATCAGCGCCAGCTTGCCCAAGGTCTACGCTCATGGCGGCAACATAAGTGCACGTACTGATATGTTGCTGGGGAGTATGCTGGCTGGTAAGGCTTTAGCAACAGCCGGCGTCGGGTTAGTGCATGCGATGGCATATCCATTGGGTGGAATGTTTGGAATTCCCCATGGGTTAGCTAACGCTGTGCTCCTCCCCTATGTTTTGCAATATAATCTTCTCGGGGCTCCCGAAAAATATGCTCGGGTCGCGGCTCTTTTGGGGTGTGAGGTTAAAGGGATTGGTCACAAGGAGGCAGCTCGATGTGTGGTCGAGGCAGTCTTTGAGCTAAATATGGAAATTGGTATTCCTGCAACCCTTGCTGACTTGAATATCCCTGGTGACAAGATCCCGGAAATGGCAAAAATTGCCTTAACTGTAACAAGACCGGTTGAAAATAATCCCCGGCGTCCAACCTATGATGATGTAGTGAATATCTATCAGGTGGCGTTAAACGGGTGGGATTAATAGTTGTACCATTACGGATAAAAGTAACCAATCCGATCTCTTTTATCTTTTGTTTAATGTAACTATCCACCTTCTGACCCAGAAAGGTGCCGAAGCCCAGAACCGTAACTGTTCAATTACTGTTTCCAGCCAGGTCATTCAGTCCTGGCGATTCATGGTGATTAAGTTTTTTCTATTAAGGAGTCCGTATGCCAGGCTTTGAAGTGTTTGGAGAGGAAGAGAAGAGAGAGGCAATGGAAGTTTTTGATACCGGGGTACTCTTTCGTTATGAATTCGCGGAACAGCGTCGCGGTGTGTATAAAGTTCGTGAATTTGAGGAAATGTTTGCTCTCTATTGCGGTACCAGCCATGCACAGGCCGTTACCTCGGGGACCGCTGCTCTTAAAGTTGCGCTTGTTGCTTTAGGAGTTGGTCCCGGTGATGAGGTGATCACTCAGGGGTTTACCTTTGTCGCCACTTGGGAGGCTATTCTCGATATTGGGGCCGTTCCTGTTTTTACCGAGATAGATCAAACTTTGAATATGGACCCTGTTGATCTTGAGAGAAAAATTACTCCTAAAACGCGAGCTATTATTCCTGTGCATATGATGGGAGCAGCGGCTAGAATTGATGAAATTCAGAAGATTGCCGATCATCATGGTATTCCTGTAATCGAGGATACCGCTCAGTCCCCTGGCGCCAGTGTCAACGGGCGCAAGTTAGGAAGTTTTGGTGCGTGCGGTACTTTTTCCTTTGATCCGGTAAAGACAATTACCACTGGTGAGGGTGGGATGGTGATCACCAACGATCCTGAATTATGGAGAACGTTCTCCGAATATCAGGATCATGGGCATGATCATGTTCAAAATCCTGGTGGTCGTGGCGGGGAGGGACGTCGTTTTATAGGTTTTAATTTCCGAATGATGGAGCTTCAAGGTGCTTTGGGGCTGGCGCAATTAGCGAAGCTCGATACAATTATTGCCGCCCAAAAAGTTAACAAAGCCAAAATGCGTGATGCCGTTGCTTCAATTCCAGGTGTTACTTTTCGACAATATGTCGACGAGGCCGGAGATTCGGCGACTTTTTTGTCTTTTATGCTTCCTGATTCCACTCAGGCTAAGGCTGTTAACGCTATCCTACGAGAGAAGGGGGCTGGGGCGGTATATTTTGCCGAGAACACGTGGCATTATTATCCTCAATGGGAGCACTTGCTGAGTGGAGCAACATTGTCACGTGCTGGTTGGCCTTTTATTGATGGGCATGGAAAGCGAAGGGTCATTTATGATCCTCAGGTTTTGCCTCAATCAGCAGAGATTATGGGTCGGACTTTAGTGTATCAGGTGCCGGTCAAGCTTTCAGAAGAGAGATTGGCTCAGATAGTGGCAGCGGCCCATGCGGCAGCGCTGGTATAGATTTTTTCTACGAAGGATTTGGGTTCAGTGTCAATAAAACAGAATGAGCAGTCCAGGGTTGTTGCAATTATTCCTGCACGTTATGGATCTAACAGGTTTGCAGGGAAACCTTTGGCCGATATTGCCGGCAAACCAATGATCCAGCATGTGTATGAAAGAGCTATGGCTGTGCCGCTTCTGACACGGGTCGCGGTTGCTACCGATGATGAGCGTATTGCCAGTTGTGTTCATGGATTTGGCGGGGAAGTGGTTATGACCCGTTCCGATCATGTTTCCGGAACCGACCGCTTGGCTGAGGCTGCAGAAAAGATGGGTGTTGCTGAACAAGACGTGGTGGTCAATATCCAGGGAGATCAACCATTTTTTTCCCATGAGGTGGTTGAGCAGGTGGCTCGCCCTCTGCTTGAAGACCTGTCTTTGCCTATGTCAACGTTGATCTATAAGATCGTCAGGCATGAGGAAATACACGACCCTAATCATGTGAAGACTGTTTTTGACAGACATGGAATGGCGCTCTATTTTTCTCGTTCTCCGATTCCATTTCAGCGAAACCCTGATGAGCCAGTACCCCCGACTTATTATAAGCACTTGTGATTCTATGCTTATCGGAAAGGATTCTTTGTGATCTTTGTTGGGTTACCAGAGGGTGAGTGGGAGCGATTTGAAAAGCTTGAGCAATTGCGGGCCCTTGAGTTCGGGTATCAAATCAAGGTGGTTTTGACAGAGCATGATTCTATTGAAGTAGATACCCCTCAAGACCTGGAGAGGGTTGTTGCTATGATTAATTCAGTGCCGGACAACCTGCCGCCGTCCAGCCGACAAAGTTGATTTATTTTATTATAATGTTGATTAATTATTGATACAGCGAGGAAGTGATGCGAAAGAAGATTACAATTATTGGCTCAGGTAATGTGGGTGCGACTGCGGCTCACTGGGCGATGGCGCGTGAGCTTGGTGATGTCGTGTTGATGGATGTGGTGGAAGGAATCCCGCAGGGAAAGGGTTTGGATCTGCTGCAGGGAGGACCGGTGGATGGTTTTTCCTACTCAATTACTGGCACCAATGATTATCAGGATACTGCTGATTCAGACGTCATTATCATCACCGCAGGTTTAGCGAGAAAGCCGGGCATGAGTCGGGATGATCTGCTGGCCAAGAATGTTTCGATCGTAAAGTCTTGTACCGAGCAAGCGGTTGTGCATTCACCAAATGCAGTCTTGATTGTGGTCACCAATCCTATAGATGCTATGGTTTATACGGCCTTCAAGGTCTCCGGTTTTCCCCGTAACCGGGTAATTGGTATGGCTGGAGTATTGGATTCTGCCCGTTATAGGACTTTTCTGGCTGATGCGGTGGGGGTTTCGCCTAAAGATGTGAACGCCATGGTTATGGGGGTGCATGGTGATAATATGTTGCCGTTGGTTCGGTTGGCTAACGTCGCCGGAGTGCCTGTGACAGATCTCCTTTCTCCTGAAGCGATTGCCGATATTGTCAAGCGAACCCAGCATGGCGGGATCGAGATTGTTAATCATCTTAAAACTGGTTCTGCGTTTTATACTCCAGGTCTCTCGGCGGTGGAGATGGCTGAGGCTATCCTTAAGGACACCAAGCGTGTTCTCCCTTGCGCCGCTTATGTGGATGGGGAATTTGGCATATCGGGCTGTTTTATCGGGGTCCCGGTTGTACTTGGTGCAGGCGGTGTTGAAAGGATTATTGAATTCGCATTAACACCAGAAGAGAAGGCAGCCCTCGCAGAGTCAGAGGCTGTGGTCAGAAAGCAGATGACAGATACTGGTCTTTAATTTGTGTCAAGGTCTTACCTCCTGTTATCAAAATGAGGCACTCCTCCTTGCTATGTAATCATGGTTGAATCCAACATAAGTGATCCGTTGACCGAATGTCTGGACCGGTTGACGACCGCTGTCTTTTCGCCATTTGAATTGCTGTCCAGTCGGGGCTTGGGGGAGAAACTTCTGGAATTAGTCCTTCAGGGAGAGCCAGAGGGGCCACCATGGCTTGTTTCTGGGTTTAAGACCTTGACCGCCACTCTGAAGCGATACGATACCAGTCAGGCCCGGGTCGTTATCTTCGGCGGTGGAACGGGGTTGTCTACTATTGTCGGTGGAGACAGCCGGAGTTTGAGCTGGGTTGAACATCCCTTTCATGGACTGAAGGAGATTTTTCCTCGAACTCAGGCCATTGTATGCACAACTGATGATGGTGGTTCAACCGGCGAGCTGTTGCGAGACTTTCCTTTGATCGGTCTTGGTGATATTCGTCATGTGTTGCTCTCTTCAGTGCAGAAATCCCGCTTAAAAGCAGACTATAAGGTATCCGAAAATGAGGCCAGCCAAATTGGAGTGGCCTTGTTTTCTTTGTTCAACTATCGTTTCACAAAGACTCCGTCATCGTTAAGTGATCTGCTGAGTCGGGGTGGGATTAACCTTCAGGGTCTGCCCCCCCCGTTGATCTCTGGAATCATGGTGTTGTTGCAACGTCTTTTCAGCGACAGGAGATTGAGTAAAGCCCTTAATCGACCTCATTGTCTCGGGAACCTATTAATTTTGTCTGCCATATATGCTCGGGTAGAAGGAGAACCTATTGAGGTTTCACCCAACGCTATCCGGGATGGACTTCATGATATTACCTCCCTGATCGGTGTTCCTGCTGATGCTGTTTTGCCCTGTGCCTGTACTCCCTCTGTCCTGAAAATGCGTTATGCCAACGGGGTGGTGGTGACCGGAGAAAGCAAGGTCGCGACAGCTCATCGTGGCGTTCCTGTTGAACAGGTAATGGTTGATTATGTTCGTCCGGATCCTCGGATCCTTCCTGAGGTCCTGGACGCTATCCGTCAGGCTGATATTATTCTCTATGCTCCAGGGAGTCTGTACACCAGTATCGTGCCTGTGATGCAAACACCGGGGTTGGCCCAGGCTGTCAGGGAAAATGACCGGGCGATGAAGTTATTGGTGGCCAATCTTTGGGTCCAGGCCGGCGAAACAGACTTGGCGACAGATGATTCAGGCCGCCGGTATTATGTCTCTGACTTGATCACGGCGTATCATCAGAATATCCCGGGCGGGGTTCAGGGGCTTTTTGGCAAGATTTTGTTGCTGGCGATGCAGGAAATCCCCGGCAATATTATTCAGAGCTATGCTGTCGAAGGGAAAACGCCCATTTATCTTGATCGGGTCAAGGTCTGGAATATGGGATTCTCTCCTATTGAGGCAAGTATTTTTTCTCGCCAGGGATTACTTGATCGAAAGGTTCGCCATGACCCGGTAGCTTTTGCCACGGCCATCAAAGTTCTTTGGGCCGTTAATGGCTATCTTGACCAGAAAGAGGGGCAGGGGGAATTGGCTCTTTCTCCTGCGGCTGAGGTCGAGGTCGAGGTTAGATCCACTGCTGATGTGCCCTGTCAACGGTATGGTCGTATTCTAGAGACCTTGGGTCAGTTGAGTGTCCGGGATTATGAGCAGGTGGGGGACATTGTTTGGAGGCATCCTGATATTCCGGTGTCTCACTTACAGTACCTGCACGGGGTAACCATTGTTGATCAGGCGGAGTGGAAGCGGGATCAGTATTGGGATAACCTGTATTCGTTTTATGATCCGTCTGACAGTACAATTAAGATTTGCAGGGATCTGGTGGGGAGAAAGCAACAGTTTGAGGTGGCTTTTCTAGCCGCTTTGGGCCAGTCCCTGCTTGGGAATTTTGCTCTGAGTAAAGAGGTTCAACCCCTATTGCATGGGGGGGAGATTTTGGGAAAGGTGTATCATCTTATTCTTCGTCCCCTTGCTCAGCGGCGCTGTTTTTTTTCAGAGCAGGAGTTGTTTCAATATCTTTTGCTGGCTCGGATGCGACAGTCCGTTCATGATCCTTATCATTTCACCCGGGTTGTCAATGGCGATGAGGGTTTTACACCGCCGGGATTATTGATGGGCCTGACGTATGCATGGTATTTGGATAACCGGTTTTCCAGTTATGTTGAGTATAAAATGGGTATTGCCCGCGCAGAATTCTCAGATCCGGTGTTTGAACATGCCAAGCATCAGTCCAGACGCCGGGGGTTGATTGATTTTTTCAGAGAAGTTGTTTTTCAGCAAAATGGGGTACAAAAACTCCTTGATGTATCCTCCTGCGGCTCTGCTTGTGATAGGGGAATGGAGATCCGGCAATGAGACTTGGCACGATCGACGCCACTTTTTTTGACATCGGCAGACTGGATCAACTAGCGCTGCAACAGACCCCCGTACATCGGCTTGACCCGAGGGCCAAGGTGCTGACCACCATGGCGTTTTTAATAGCCGTGGTCTCTTTTCCCAAATACGAGGTGGCAGGTCTCTTACCGTTCCTGCTCTATCCTGTGATGTTTGCCACGGTGGGACAATTACCGTTGGGTCTCATTCTTCGTAAGATTGTGGTCGTTGCCCCGTTTGCGATTATGGTCGGTATTCTCAACCCGTTTTTTGACCGGGAAATTCTGGTTCGTTTCGGACCAATAGGGATTAGTGGCGGTTGGGTCTCTTTTGCCTCCATCATGCTTCGTTTCTGTTTGACCATAGGGATGGCATTCTTGTTGATAGCAACAACCAGTTTTCAAGGGTTGTGTTTCGCTCTGCTGCGGTTAGGGATGCCCAGAGTTCTTACGGTACAGCTCCTCTTTCTTTATCGATATATTTTTGTGTTGGGAGGGGAGGCGATGAGGGTGGTCAGGGCTCGGGCGCTGAGGTCATTTGGTGGCAGGGGGCTTGGAATTCGTGTTTTTGCGTCCGTGATCGGACATTTGCTCTTGAGGACTCTGCAGAGAGCTCAGCGAATTCATCTGGCTATGCTCAGTCGGGGGTTTGACGGTGAGGTGAGAATGCTTCGTCCTTTGCATTTCAGGGTAACCGATGTCGTTTTTATTCTGGGCTGGTGGGCGGCTTTTGCCGTGATGCGAATTTATAATCTTCCCCATATCTTGGGGAGCATTGTTGCACGGACTATGTCATGAGTCATCATATTGTAGAAGTTTCTGATCTTCACTATAGCTATCCGGACGGCACGCAGGCGCTGAAGGGGATCTCTTTCAGGATCACCCATGGCGAGTCGGTGGCGGTGGTCGGGGCAAACGGGGCAGGAAAGTCAACCCTGCTCTTGCACCTTAATGGGTATATTACGCCTCAGCATGGGGCTGTGAGGATTGGTGACTATCCATTGACCAAGGAGACTTTGCAGGAAGTGCGGCGGACCGTGGGGATGGTTTTTCAGGACCCGGACGATCAACTGTTTATGCCAACCGTTCGTGAGGATGTCGCTTTTGGTCCGCTGAATCTTGGCCTCCCTCATGATGAGGTGGAGTCACGAGTGGCAGCTGCTTTGGAGCGGGTTGGGGCAGTCTCATTGCGGGACCGCGCACCGTATCATCTGTCGGGCGGTGAAAAGAGAGCTGTGGCGATTGCAACTGTTCTTGTCATGTCGCCTGATATCTTAGTGATGGATGAACCAAGTTCAAATCTTGATCCGGCGGCGCGAAGAAGATTGATTAACTTGCTGCGGTCATTTCAACACACTAAGATTATTGCTACCCATGATTTGGAGATGGTGGCGGATTTGTGCCGGAGGACTATTGTCTTTCAGGAGGGGAAGATTGCTGCTGATGGACCTACTGAGGATATCTTCCGGGATGGGGCGCTGCTTGAGGCTTGCGGCCTTGAGCAGATTCATCGGATGCAACCATGTTCTGTCTGTGGTAATTGGCCTCTTTCGCCATAACTTTTCCTGAAATATCTATAAAAAAGGCCCGCGATGTAGATTGTGGGCCTTTTTTATGGGGAACACTTTTGTGATTTAATTATACGCGTTTGACATTGGCGGCTGATGGGCCTTTTTCGCCATCAACAATATCAAATTTGACTTTATCTCCTTCGTTTAACGTCCTGAATCCATCTGTTTGAATGGCTGAGAAATGAACAAAGACATCATCTCCATTGTCACGCTCAAGGAAGCCAAAACCTTTTTTCGCATTGAACCACTTCACTGTACCTTCTGGCATTTTCTACTCCTTCTGATTAATGTAGCATGGAAATAAACTAGCACCCTAGTTTTATATAGACACAAAATAAATGATTGTGCAATAAATCTTTCACAGGAAAAATGAATTTTTCATCGACTGTTTCTCAGAAATTTAATGGTTTTCTTCTAGTGCAGTATCTATCCGGTCGCTTTACCTATTTGCTTGAAGCTGAATGGCGCCGGCAGTTAGTCACCGGCCGTATTGAGATAAATGGCCAACTCTGTTTAGGTGATGTGCCAATATGGAGTGGGGATACAGTGAGCTTTACGCCGGACATGAGTGAATTTCCTGAGCCGGCAGCTGACCTGAATATTCAGATACTGTATCAGGATAAATGGATAATATGCGTAAATAAGACTGGTAATCTGTTGGTCCATCATCAGGGTCGTTCTTTGACTCACAATCTAATATACCAGCTTCGCTATGGTGTTGGTCCGCCCTATCCATCAGCCTGTTTGGTGCATCGTCTGGATCGCGAGACGTCAGGCGTTATTCTAGTGGCACGGCATGTTGATTATGTGGGGAGATTGAGCGCTCTTTTTGCTCAGCAAGAGGTGGAGAAGACCTATCTGGCCGTGGTTTACGGTAGACCGAAACAGGAGTGCGGGATTGTTGATTCTCCTATCGGTCGGGATCCGGACAGTGTGGTGACCTATCGTTATACGGCTGATAATCGAGCAGTTAAGGCGAAAAATGCATTGACCAGATATCAGGTCTTAGGGACGCGTGGAGATGTTACGCTTGTTCGTGTGTTTCCAAAAACTGGCCGTACTCACCAGATCCGGGTGCATCTTGCCCATCTTGGCCATCCTATAGTTGGTGACAAATTGTATGGTCGGACTGATGCGGAGTTTGTCGAGTGGCGGAGTCGTCCCTGGTCTGACCAAGTTGGGATCGGGATCCCTTCTCCTCGGCAGGCTTTGCATGCAGAGAGTCTGTATTTCGTTCATCCTTGGACAGGAGAGCCGGTGCGGTTAGAAGCTCCTATACCCAAAGATATGGGGGCTTGGGGGCTTGAAAAATAGGTAACCGTTCACCAGGGGCACTAAAACTACAAGGTAACCCCGGAGCTGTAAACGTTCACAGTGCTGCAGATGCGCGAAAGAGGCCTGTACGCGCTATACATATGGTATGCGAACCAGGCCGACGACAAAGCAGATGCGGTGCTGCTGAACGTTTACAAAAATAGAAACCCCCTATTCCGGCAGGAAGCGCCGAAACAGGGGGAGAGAGAAAAAAGCGTATTGAGAAATCAGACTTTCTGCAGTGAGGGGATAATCTTATTGATCAACCAGAAAATTACGAACGGGGTGGTTACCACGGTCAAGGCCCCAAACAAACCTTCCTTATATGTTTCAAGGTTATGGGGAATGATTGGCAGGTGGTAGTGCATGAAGCCTTCAAAGGACAAGGAAAATGCCTGGCCGCCGATAACTACGTTCCACCGCATCATGAAGACCCCGAACAGAACCAGTAATAGGGCGACCACCATTCGTTTGATGGATGGTTTGGGTAACATCAGCAACAAAAAAGGCAGCAGGTTGCCTAATCCGTACTGTAGAATGAAGATCTTGACAAAATCTTCGTGAAACATCACGTCACGCAGGATGTCCCATGACTTCATGGCGGTATAGCCTCTGAAGATTAAATCTAATAGCTCCAAAGAGATCGCCGCGACCAGAAATCCGATCAGATAGCGGCTGGTCTTGCTGATTACGTCCATCTCTACCCCGCCTAACTCCTTGACTGTTTCGTCGCCGCGTCCCCGAGCCAGTGTCGCTTTGAATTTCTTGAACTCCATAATGATGATATAGGTCAGCATACAGAGGGCAATGCCCGACACTACGGCGCTCATGATGAAGATAACCGGCATCAGCGGTGACATCCACAGGGCATTGGCCTTGACCGATCCAAAGATGAATCCGGCATAGCCGTGCAGGAAGCAGGCTACTGGGATACCGATTCCAGCCAGGATTTTGACCCCTTTTTTGTCGATGACTAGTGCCGCGTCATCCATGTTTGTCGCCCCAAGGGTGAGGATGGAATAGAGGATATGCATAAAGTTGTTGGCGAAGCCGGGTTGTCCTTTCATGGCGATGCTTTGTTCAACGAAGTATTTCCGGTAGACAAACCATATTTCACTCAAAACAATCATGGCATAGGTCGAGAAGACGATGCCAAAAGCGGCGATGGCTGAGGTGAAATGGGGGGTGAACATGACATTCAGCCCCCTGAGCGGCTGCTGAAGATGGAGAAGCAGCGGCATCATGGCGGTCGGTAGAAGTGCCAGCGAAAACACCAGCGAAAAACGGGCGATTCCCTGGAGGTCCTTTTGGCCGAAGACATGGTAAAGAGACGACAAGACGAAGGCCCCGGCCACCAAACCTGTCATGTAAGGGTACATGACGATCTGAATGCTCCAGTAGATAAACTCATTCGGGTATACAAATCCATCCTTGATGGTCCATTCCAGACCATGCACAATTAATTCATCTAGCATTTTCTTACCTCACTCTCTCGTCAAGGCCAATGTAGTAGACCTGGGGTTTAGTGCCATATTCGTCTTTCAGTATTGACACTCGTTGAGTCATGATGGTCTTGGTGACCGGGTCGTCATGGTCCTTCAAGTTGCCGAGTTGTCTGGCCCCGAACGGACAGGCTTGGACACAGGCGCTCTGTAGTCCTTGGTTGATACGGTGGTAGCAGAAGGTGCATTTTTCAGCTGTTTTGGTGACAGGATGAAAAAAACGAACTCCATAGGGGCAGGCCATGATGCAATATCCGCAACCGATGCACCAAGAGCGGTCGATTAAGACTACGCCATCATTGGTCTGGTACGTGGCCCCTACCGGGCAGACCTGAACGCATGCCGGGTTCTGGCACTGGTTACAGAGCTTGGGTACGAAAAATGCTTTGGTGATTTCCTCCGGCGGGATGTCTTGGTCATGGATTCTGGCGCTGGTATAGCCGTCCCTTCCACCCATGGGGGTGTCGATGTGGGACTTGCCATCCTTGGTGACTACATATCGTTCCACCCAGGTTCTGGTAATTGGGGCGTCATAGGGGATTTCATTTTCCAGTTTGCAGGCTTTGACGCAGAATCCGCAACCTACACACTTTTGGATATCAACCAGGAAGGCCCAACGAACGTTGTCGTCGCCGATGGATGCCCTGACTTCATCGGGGTTAAGCAGTTTGAAGGCGGACAGTGGTAACGATGAAGCGACACCCACGGTAAGTGCGTTTTTTAAGAATTTTCGTCTGTTGGCGTTCATCACATGGCCTCCAAATTCGGGTTATGCGGATTATGACATTCGACGCAGGCCTGTTTGGGATTATGCTCATGGGGGTCAATGGCGGGCATTTCAGCGCGATGACTTTGGGGATAGGGGAGGGCTGCATGGCAACGCAGGCAAAGCTCTCGGCTGCGGTCGATGTCTAATTTCTCTGGATTTTCCGGATGGTCAATGGCTGGTCCGTGGCAGTTTTCGCACTCGATAACCTTGTGGGGTGAACTCATGTTTTCGGTGGTTTTGTTTTCATGGCAGTCCCGGCAATAGTCCTTGCCTTTGTATTTGACTTTGAAGGCATTCCAGTCATCGACACTGCCTTTCCTGTAAAATCCGTAAGTGAAATTTCTTCCATTCACCCCGAAGTCAGACGGGACCACAGTTGCTCGTACTAACAGTAGCAGAGCAACGGCGGCAATCGCCACGACCAGCGGGCGCCAGGCATGGTTTCTCATACTGCACCTCCTTTGTTTTGTGGATATTTAATGATGTTTTACATTTATTGTTGATGATTATAAGTTGACAACCCTAGACATTTGTGGAAATGAAAATGTACCACTGCGTGGGAGTACCGGGCAAGATAAATTGGTCCGGTGAAATGTGCAAGCAATAAATTGCCAGGAGCTATTTTTCGATTCTATGGCCTGGCAATGGGAGGAACTCATGGTTAAGGAGCTGAAGACACTCGATGACCGGCTTAACTGGCTGGCAGAGGAGTTGTTGCTCGCTAAGGAACAGATGGCTATGATGGCCAGTCGGCTTGACGCCCTGGAACATTTAAAAACATCCGGTTTTGAAGGCGGCAGAGTCGTGAAGGAGTATGTGGATTATCAAAGTGCATGGGAACAACAGGGTGGTTTTTCGCCTTTACCGGAGTCTGAAGACGACTCGTGGACCCATATGGGGCAGACGGTATTTTTGCCAAGGGTAGCTGCCATCAGTTTCATGCTGGTGGCGGCTCTGATCCTCAGAACTGTCACTGATAATGGCATGGTGGGATTAATGACTGGATCAATGATGGGAATGATCTATGCCGTGGCTCTTATCGCCGCTGGGTGTTTTCTCTATATTCGGAAGAGCCAGTTAGCGCCGGTTTTTCCCGTCTGTGGGGTTTTGCTCCTGTATGCAATTATCTTTGAGACCCAAAATCATTTTTCGTCTATGTCTGGTCAGTCCGGGTATCTGATCCTGCTTATTGTTGAGATATTTATTCTTATGGTTGGAATCTATTGTCAATCCAAGGGGCTTCTGTATGTCTCTGTCTTTGCTTCAACAGTTGTCGGTGTCGCCATAGGATATGCCAACCCTTTGTTTTTCCTCATGGGATTGATCATTTTGGTGAACAGTATAGCAGCCCATGCCGCAGAAAGTCGGAAGATCACAACCGTGCTTCGCTGGTATACCCTGCTTTTTGCCATCTTTTTCTGGATGCTCTGGGCGTATAAATTGAATTTTGCCTTGAAGTTTGATCCGGACAGGGTTGCACAGTTGCAGCCTGGTCTCTTTCTTATCCTTATCTCTGTTTACTGGCTCTGTTACTCCTGGACTTCGTTATGGCAGACACTGAGCTGCGGGCACACTCTGGGGGCGTTTCATCATGTGTTGCCGGCAGTGGTTGCGGGGGGCAGTTTTTTTGCGGTTAATGCAGTGTTGAGTCCTTGGGTGGGAAAGCAGGAGTTAGTGGGTTCCATTACGGTTATTTTGTCCGCGCTCTATCTGGGGTTGGTCGCCTGGTTGGCGGGTCGAGGCGAGGATGACATTCCGGGGGGGAAGGAGTTTGTTGTGGCGGCGACCATTTTATTGATTCAGGGCTTGGCCATTGCAGTGCCGCCACTGTGGGCCTTGCCGGTGTGGACCGTAGCTGCGGCAATTCTCACCCTGCGGGCCGACAAGTGGCGGAGTGGTGGCATCCGGGTAATCTCCTATCTCTTTCAGGGCTTTGTCCTGATCTTTGCTGTGCGGCATGCAACGTTCTCGGTTGGAGAGGTTTTGTGGCCTCTCGGCGCTCTTGTCGCCGGCCTCATGGCGGGGTGTACTCTCTGGCTTTACCATTGGTGCCGTCAGCACCCGCCGCAGTACGACAGCGCTTTTTTTGAGGTGTTTGATCGAAAGGATTCTTCGGCGGTTTTCCTGCTTTGCCTTGGTCTGTTTCAGGGGTTTGCCGCCCTTCGTTTTTTGTTGTTTGCGGCTTTTCAAGATTCTTTGGCAGGGTCGGCCACAGACTTTGCATGCGTCCAGAGTGTTCTTGTCAACTGTGGAATTGTGGTGCTGCTGATTGTGGGTTTGCGGGGACGTAACCGAGAACTGCTCTTGGTGGCAGGTGGGGTGGTTGTGGTGGCAGCGGTCAAGGTCTTTCTTCTTGATCTGTTTCGCGCCAGTGGAATTCCTCTGGTCATGAGTGTTTTTTCTTTTGGTGTCGTGGCCGCCACCAGTTCATTGGTGCTTCGCAAATGGCAAGGAGGCGGCAGTGGTGGTGTGGATGAGGGTACGTCTCAATCAGAGACAGAAGAAAGGTTAAGGATCTGATCCTCTGTCAATCTGAGGACTTGTTGTCTCGTGCTCTTAGCGACTCGGCGACAGCCGTGAGCAGGCTGGTTGAGTCAATAGGTTTTTGGAGACAGGTGGAGGTGTTGAGTTCTGCAATCTCTTTGTTTGTCAAGGACTGGATGTCGCCGGAACAGATGATGATGGGAAGATCGGGCTTGATTTGTTTGGCCTTGATGGCCAATTGCTCTCCAGTCATGCCGGGCATGGTCAGATCTGTCAGCAGCAGGTGCCAGGCGTGAGGGTTTTGGGTCAAGGCGTTAGATGCCTCTTCGGCGTTGGCGAAGAGGTCAACCCGATATCCGGCAGCGGTCAGGAATTGATATGCCAATTCTCTGAGTGAACTTTCGTCATCGACCACCATGATTCGTTCGTGGCGGGTGGATAATAGCTTGACGGAGAATGAAGCGTCAATAACTTTCTCTGCGCCACTTCCTGCTGTGCTTGCGGGTAAATAGACCTTGAAAATAGAACCTTGGCCAGGCTCACTGTCCACGGTTATTGCTCCGTTGTGGCTGTCGACAATTCCTTTGACCACGGCAAGTCCCATGCCGGTACCCTTCCCTTTTTCCTTGGTGGTGAAATATGGATCAAAAATGTTGGCAATGACCGAGTGGGGGATGCCGGTTCCGGTATCTTTGATGCTGAGCGTTACATAGTTACCGGCGGCAATTGGCGTATTGTTGACGATGATCTCCCCCTCAGCAAGGGTTGTGTCATGGAGTGTGACCGTCAGTACTCCGCTATAGTCAGCCATGGCGTGATAGGCGTTGGTGCAGAGGTTCATGACCAGCTGATGTAATTGGGTGGCATCAGCCAGGATTGTTGCCTGGGAACTGATCTCTTCACGGATATCGATGGTGGTGGGGATTGAGGCGCGAAGCAACTTCATCGCTTCTTTGATGATCACGGAAATAAGCAGTGGGGATTTTTCTCTGGTCTGGCGGCGACTGAAGGTCAGGATCTGCCTGACCAAGTCGGTGGCTCGGATGGATGCCTTACGGACCTGTTCCAGATCTGATTCAACCTCCGGATGCGTTCCCTTTATCCGCATCAGGGCAAGATCGGTGTAGCCCATGATAGCAGAGAGGATATTGTTAAAATCATGGGCAATGCCACCGGCCAGGGTACCTATCGCCTCCATCTTTTGGGCCTGATGCAGCTGTTCCTCGATACGTTCCCGTGCGTGGCGTTGCTGTTCTTCCATTCTGGCCATTCGCCACTTGCTGGTCATTGAACGGGTTATCTGCTTGAGTTCATCCGGATCAAAGGGCTTGTGCAGGAAGAGAAGCTTGTCAGGGGAACCCACAGCACGGACGATCTCCTCCATCGACCGGTCGGAGTATGCAGTGACGATTACCAGCTCAATGTCAGGATCGAGTTGGCGGATTTTTACTGCGGTCTCCATCCCGTCCCAGCCTGGAGGCATCCTGATATCAACAAAAGCCAAGGCGAAGGGGTTTTGCTCCTTGGAGTCGGCAACCATTTGGTATCCATCTTGTCCTTGATTGGCAAAGGAGAGGACAAAATTGGAGTCGTTTCCTTGTGTCCCGCCGCCGAGTAGAATTTCGTTGATCTTTGCCAACGATGAATCTGGTTCAGGGGTGGTCGGGCAGAGAACCTGACGGTATGATTTCCATATAGCCTGATCATCGTCGATGATCAGGATTCGCTCAGGATTAGTTTGATTCTGTGTCATGGTACCCTTGAAACACGATTGTGGGGTAGGGATTTTAGTATGTGACGATAAGGGTTTAATAATATCATCGAAGTGTTGCCGTTGTACAGACTTTTGTTGCTGGCTGGAGCTGTTTTTGTCTTGTTAGGGTTTGTTGTAGAGAGATGTGATCAATAGAAAAGGAAGAGCTTATACCCCAATGAGAGTATGCAGGCAACTACACAGGTTAACGGTAATCAGTTATCGGTTTACGGTTAAAAGAATTATGGTTTGTCATAAATCATCGCATGATACTCAATGTCAGAGTGTCCTCAGCCATTGGCAGAACCCAATCACCGTCAACTGTCAACCGTAAACCGACAACCTGAGCAGTTACGTATGCAGCCGCTAGAAGATTATGACGCGGTCCCCGTTTATTCAGCTGTGATGGGCAGGAGGATGCTGAATTCCGCCCCCTTGCCGGGGCCTGCGCTTGTCGCCTCAATGATGCCGTGATTGGCGATAATGGTGTTGGCGCAGGAGTGCAGGCCAAAGCCGCTTCCTCGTTGCTTGGTGGAGTATCCGTAATTGAAAAGCTGGAGTTTTTCCTCTGCTGTGAAACCGCAGCCAGTATCCTTGACCGAGAACAGCACCCAGTCTGGTTTGCTGGGGCAGACCCCGGTGAAAACAGTCAATTCGCGGGTTGAGACATCGGTTGTGTCCATGGCTTCATAAGAGTTTTTGATCAGATTGACCATGACTTGCAGGATCTTTGATTCCTCTGTCCGGATCAGCGGAGTCTCTTGGATGTCAAGCATCAGGGTGATGTGCCGTTTGGTAATGGCGTCCGCTATGATTTTGATAGCGTCCTGTGCCAGACGCGAAATATCGACGAGTTCGGTATATTCCTTCACCTTGGCGTAGCGCATCTGCAGTTTGATGATAGTTTCGATATGATGATGCTTGTCTTGGATATCTTTAAGCTCTCGGATTGTCCTGTCGTACTCTTCTATCAGGCTGGTAGGTAGGTGGTGGAGGAGGGTGGCGAATTTTTGCCGTTCCTGAGGAGAGAGTTCTCGGCTGCCATTCAGGTAATCGCGCAGCGGCGTCAGCGCTTGCTCCAGCCTGTGGCGCAAGGGGCTGGCGGTGAGCTGATTGCTGAGCACTGTGGTCGCAACTTTAGCCGGGGTAATGGCATTGCCGATATTATGGAGAACACCGACCGCCATCTCGGCAAGCCCTGCTTCGTGTGCTTGTTGGACCAAGATCTGTTGGGTTTCATGCAGAGCTTGGGTTCGTTCCAAGACTTTATCTTCCAGTGAGCGGGAGTAGTCTTCCAGTTTTCTTTGACTATCCTTCAGCCTTTCGGTCATGGAGTTGAAAGAGAAGATCAGGTCGAGAAACTCTTCACAGACCACTCCCTGGATGGAGATTTCCATGTCGAGATCTCCCATTGCCACCTGCTGGACGCCGGTGTGCAGTATTTGGGTTGAACGTACGAAAGATCGGGTTAAGAGGATGGCAATGACAAAACCAGCGCCGAGAAAGAAGACCAGTAGTCCTATGAAGTAGTTTTTTGCCTGATGCAGTTGGATGGCCCACTCTTCCTTTGCCTGGGTAATCTGCTGATTGACTGTTGTCGTGGAGTGGTCGCAGCGGATGATGCCCCATAAAGCATTGCTGAGGTAGATGGGGAATGCCGCTGTCATCACACCATCCGCCTCTTCCTTGTCTGGCCAGATAATTTCTGCCTTGAGTTCTGCTTTTGAGCTGGTCATGTTTGACTGTATCGATGGTGGAAATTTCGAGGTTAATAGAGTGGAGATCCTTTTGTCTGCGGCGCGGGTTAAGGCGCTGCCGATTTGGGTTTTGTCGCTGTGGGCGACAATCATCTGGTGTTGGTCGATAATCATGCATGACTTAATTTCCTGATCATCGAGTGAGACCTCGGCCAGCAGATTTTGCAGGAAGGTGAAATTGTATCCGGCCACTGCCTCATTGGCGCTTAACGCGGTGCTACGCACCATGGAGGTCATACTTGTGGTCAGGGACTGGCGAATAGTATTGATGTTGCGTTCAAGCTGGGTATCGCGGAGGTGGGTTATCTCCTTCATGAACAGGAAGCTGAAGGCCGGAAAAAGCAGGCCGAGCAGCAGCATATTCATGGTGATGAGGTAGGTGCTTATGGAGGGGCGTTTCCACATGGAGGTATTTGTTTGATTGTTGTGTGCAGCCTGGGTTGGTGGCGTTGTTACCGAGGTGGTGAGAAGGTTCGCACCCTTTTCCTATATAATAAAGGTAGCGGATTGATGGGGGGAAAGGCAAGGGGAAAAGCCACGATATCGCCAAGTTATTGTTGGACAGATATGTGTCTTTTCCTCTTGGTAATTTCCGAGTCCCTTTGGGCGTGGAGATTTTTTTGTTCTATGAGTCTTCGGGGAAATCGTAGGCGGTAAAGACAAAGGCAAAGTCCTTGTTGATCTGAGCGTGACTTAGGCCGAATTCTTTAAGGTCCTTGACTTTGTGCTTTCTCTGATATTGTTGTTGGGTGGACGCTCTTTTGGTGACAAACTCTCTTAACGAGTCATTTGCCCGAATGCCAGTGAAATCAATGATTCGGTTGAAGGCGGTTTCCAGATCGTTACGAAGCAGTTCGTAGGGCAGCACCATGACCCGGTCAGCGGGAATTTCTCCTTGAGTCTGGAGGTCATGGAAATACGTATAGAGATCAATAATCGCCTGGTAACGCCTCTGGTTATACCGATCAAGCATCGTTTTTGGGATTTTACTCAGTCCCCAACGGAACTCGATGCTGTTGTGGAGCAGCGAGAGAAAGGAGGGCACAACATGGTGGGGGTTGCGAATAATGTATATAAACTTTGCATCCGGGTAGAACTCCAACATTGTTTTGAGGCGGTGGGTGGAAAAATGGGTTTGAGCAATGATTTGACTCTTGCCGGTGCTGTGGATCTGGCGTTGAAACAATCCGTTAAGAAAACGCATGGAGCGAAATCTTCGCTGTTGTGGCTGGAGATCGTGAAAGTGTAATTCCGGATACTCCCGCTCATCGAAGCCCAGTAACCCAGCGGTTACAAACTGGGTGTCGAAGTTGTGGAGAAAGAGCATCTCCTCCTCCTCTACCTTGTCAAGAGCCATGGCGTGACCGGTCCATTCCGGCATCACTTCAGCCTTACCCGAATTGATCAGCCGGCGGATCAAGGGACCGACCAGGACTCGACCGGTCAGCGCTGGAAATAAAATGTGCCAGCATGGGAAAGCAGCCGCCTGGTCGCATTTGGTCAGCAGATGATGGAGAAAGGTGGTGCCGCTTCGGGGGTGGCCGATGATGAATACCGGTCTTTTTACCTCCATCCTCAGGTAGCCGGGGAAAAAGATCCGGTCAAGCCAGAGGGTGGCAGCGTGAAAACAGCGGAGGAGTGGTTCTCCAAGCAACACGGAAAAGAAGACCTTCCCTGGACCATAAATCTTCCAACTCACCAGCACGGTGCGAAAGTATATAACAAACATTGTTGTTGCCTTGTGTTTTTGGTTAGGAACCGTCACGAAATAATTTCCTCCTTTTTGCTTATCACGTTACGGCTCTTTACTTAGTTCAGTCCCCCCTTGTGGGGGGATGCCGTTTTAACTAATTAGATGACGACATTATTTTGTGATAACGGCTTAACTTGATTTTTCAACCGATTTGATTCGGCTGTGGATTGGCGGCACCGCCTCTTCGTCGATGATTACATCAATCACTGTCGGTCGTCCGCAGGCAAAGACATCATCCATCAGCTCCTTGGTGAGACCCCGTGGGGTGTCGAGTCGTATTCCGCGCGCCCCTAATCCTTCGGCCACCTTGGCGAAATCTACTCGTTTGAAGTGGGAGCCTAGGCCTTCAGGTATCGGGTTTTTGAACAGCTTGCGGCCATGATAGACCATGCCGAGCATGGCGTTGTTAAAGACGATCCAAACCACGGGGATATCGTAATTGACCGCAGTGGCGACCTCGAATCCGTTCATCTGGAAGCTGCCGTCTCCGACCATGGCCACTACCGGGCGGTCCGGACGGGCGAGCTTTGCGCCTACAGGAGCGGCCACAGCATATCCCATGGATCCAAATCCCATTCCCATCATGTAAGAGTAGGGGAAATCAAGGTTCATGTAGCGTGTGGCCCAGGCCATAATGGAACCCATGTCAGCAAAGTAGATTGTGTCTTCAGGGCAGTGTGCCTGGATGTCCTCAACCAGATGTCGGGGGTGGTAAAGGCCGTCTCTGGTTATTGGTTGAGGATCGTCCTTGGCGTGTTTTGCTTTGAGCGTACCCACTTCCTTATCTAGTTCAGGGCGTCTTAGGCCCATGTTCGACCTGACATCTACCACCGCCTTGCAGAGTTCCTTGAGGTTAACCCGGGCGTCGCCGATCAGGCCGATGCAGACGTCGTAATTTTTGCCGATGTTCTCCGGGTTGACGTCGATGTGAATCATGCAACTCTTTGGTTTCAGGCAATCGCTCCATCCACCGGTCATCATCTCGTTGAAGCTGGTGCCTACCGCCAGCATGACATCGACATCCTGCTCAATCACATACTCTTTGGCCACCGGATTACCGGCAAAACCCAAGACACCTAAGGCCAGTTCGTGGGATTCCGGGAACACTGATTTACCTTTGGGCGAGGTGGCCACCGGAATATTGAGGATTTGGGCCAGTTCCTTAAGTTCGTAGGCAGCCTTGGAGAGACCGACACCCCAGCCGGCGATGATCACCGGGTGTTTGGCGGTAACCAGTTTTTCCGCCGCTCTCTTGATCGCTTCGCAGTCAAAGAGGCGGACGTTGGACCTGAGAACAAAGGCGAGTTTTTCGGGGGCCTCTTTTTTCATCAGATTGATGGGCAAATTGAGATGCACCGGCCCGGTAGGCCCGGTGGTGGCGAGGCGGACGGCCTTTTGGATCATATACTGGGCCCGATCCTCGGTGATCAGCATGCCGGAATATTTGGTAAAGGTTTTGAAGATGGAAACCATGTTGACACCTTCGGCCCCCGATTCTTGGAGCGCCCCTTTGCCGAAAACTGAGGTGGATACTTGACCGGTGAGAGCCAGAACCGGGATTGAATCGGCATAGGCCGAGGCTAGACCGGTAATCAGGTTGGAGGCTCCAGGACCCGATGTGGCGCAGCACACACCTAGTTCGCCGGAGACCCTGGCATACCCGTCGGCCATAAAGGCCGCGCCCTCTTCGTGTTTGGTGACTATGGCTTGGATCCGGTCATTGAAGAAGATGGCGGTATTGAGATCCTCGATTGCCCCGCCGGGAATGCCAAAGATGTATTTTACTTTGACCATGCTTAGCGCTGTCACGATCATTTCTGCTACGTTCATACTCTATCTCCCATGTAGAATTCATTCTTGTTGGTCCATCGCCAACGCGTGAGGTTGTCCGGGCAGTATGTGCCGCTCGGAAGAGGAATGGATTCATCGATTTGAGGGCATTTAGCTCGCTGCAACAAGGCAGGAGAGAGGCATTTTAGGGTTAAAGGTGGAAATTATTTACTTTGGTTGTTGTGCTGTGGAAAATTAGCACCTTGTATGGAGAAACCGCCGTCGATATCGATGACAGCTCCTGTGATCCAGTTCGCCTCATTTGAAGCCAGGAAGGCGGTAAGGGTGGCGATATCCTTAACTTCGCCTACCCGGCCAAGCGGGTGGAGTTTTTCGAAGTGATCGACTATCATGCGAGCGTTTTCGTTGGTTTGCCGAGTCATTATAGAGTCAGTACGAACGAAGCCGGGATTGATTTGATTAACCCGGATTCTAGACTCGGCCCACTCGGCGGCCAAGACCTTGGTCGTTTGGGCTAGTGCCCCTTTCAGGATGGTGTACAAGGGGACGCCTACCGTATGCCGGTTGATTACCGCCGAGCCGATATTTATGATAACTCCAGCTGATTTCTTGAGATGGGGATAGGCTGCAGCAGTTAGTGCCAGGACATTTGTGAGGTTAACTGTAACGCCTCTTTGCAACTGGCTGGAGGCCATGTCCTGGAGTGCGCCCGAAGGTATTGACGGTCGACTTAAGGCGTTGTTAACTAAGATGTCAATTCGACTTGTGGTGGTTAACGCGGTGGACAGCAGGTCGGGGATAGCCTCTGGATGCTCAAGATTGAAGGCACACGGGGTAGCCTTTCCGCCATCGGCCAGGATTTGGTCTGCTACTTGCGCAGCATGTGCCATGGTTCGACTGGTAACGATAACGTGGGCTCCAAGTTGGGCAAAGAGGACTGCTATTCCCTTGCCGATACCTGTAGAACTGCCAGTGATGATTGCGGTCTTGTTGGTGAGGAGGTTCATGAGAGGCACTTTTTTTCAGGTATCTTTCGTAAGGGTTTACCTTGATAGTAGATATCATTGCACTGCAGGGGGAAGAATGCTTCTCCCGGCTGGTCAGCTGCCTCGCCATAACAGGCGACGACACCGGCATAGACGAGGGCGCTTAAGAGGCGATAGATTTCTCGGGCAGTATAGCCTTGGTCGCAGAGAAAGGGCAGGACATAAGCAAGAAGGTTCATGCGTTCTTTGGTTTTATTATATATTACCTGCTCGATTTCAAATGCCAGGGTCAGATGTTCTCCCCGCTCAAACCCTAATTTTTTTGCTAAGAGATCCAGGGTGGCGATCCTTTCATCTCCGTTGGCAATTGGGCGAGCGTAGCCGATGATCACAGGTTTGGCCTTAGGGTGCCTCTGTTGGTCGGTGACAATTTCTTCAGCCGACAGGCCGTTCATTTTTTTTGCCAGGGCCTCGACAAAGAAGTTTACACCTGCCATTACTGTCCCCGGTCCATACATTTTTGAATCCGAGGCCAGGATGCCGGCGCTTGTGGCGGTAAGCGGAGAAGTGTGCATGGTTCCGGCCAGACTTCCGATTTGATTACACCAAATGCGTGCATCCGGATAACTGTTACCGATAAAGTAAGCCTCCATCCAGTCGGCGAGTCGTCGATCCGGGAGCCGGCCCGTAGCGTTGAGCATCAGTACCTGGAAGTAGGAGACCTTGCCGACCAGGTCTTCCATCATGTCGTACCCATGGCAGTAAACGGCTCTGCCCGGGATCCAGCCGCCGATCCGGGTACGGATCACACCGCGGCGGTTGTCCCAGAATGCGGTGTTATCGTGGTGTGTTATGCTCAATGACATAGTGTTCCTCGTCTAGAAATGGCATGGCGCTGATCGGTTTATTGGCGAGTTCCAAGCCGTGGGCCAGGATCCCTGGTGCGCAAATCAGTTGGAACATTCCTGCCCCGGCCTGAGGGTGAAAGCCGAGGTCGCATAACACGGCGGCAACCACCCCGGTGCTGAGCCATCCCATGTTATCCGGGCGGATCGTCTCGGCAAAGGCCTTCCCCCATTGCAGGGCTGCTCCTGACGAATGGTGGGCAGTCAGAATATCCGCCACTTTTTTTGGCATTGGGTCTATCCCGCCAAATCGGCTGCCAAAGCCTGGAGCCAGGTGGAAATCACCGTTTTCTGGTCGGTTGGGGGCCAGCAGGGCCAAGGCGATTTCATTCGGCAAGTCCCCGGCGTGTTTCCGTAAAAAACGAATCGCCTCTTCTACTTCTTGACCTCCCAGGTGTGAGCCGCTGAGGACGTTGAGTCCGATGGGAAGGAGGTGAGCCGGAGAGGTTTTGCCAACGCCTGCGTTCATCGCCGCCCTGGTGGCCGGGTGCCGAGGGCCGGGGTTGCAGAAGGCGACCAACGTCATTTCCAGCAATCTTGCGTGATCGGGGGAGGGGAGTTCTCCTTGAAAGAGAAGGAATAGGGTGTCAACGAAACTCCGGCCTTCCATTAATTCGATCAGGCTGTAGCCGTGACAGAGGCACTCTTCCGCCAGATAGGGATTGTGCGCCGATGGCTCTTCTTTCCATATCTTGGTAGCAGTCCGGGTGGCGAAATCAATGTTTCTTTTGGTGACGTCGGTTTTGGCTTGAGGCATAGAGAGTCTCTGGGTGTGCTGATTGATTCGATTAACAATTAAAAAAAGAAAGGGTTCTTCTCTTGCAGGGGTCTGTTTGCGAGAAAAATCAGGCCTTCCTGGTTTTGGTTATGGTGCGTGGAGTTGAGCCCATTCCGCGATTCAAAAATGGCAACTGACCTCGGCCCATACTGCTCTGGTTGCCATCGGGTAGTCATTGGGGATATAGGCGCCATCTGTCGCTCCCGGAGCGTAAGGGCTGGGAATACGGGCATTCTCGTCAAAGAGGTTGCGTACCGCCAGCGCCACATCCCAGTGTTTGGCGATATTGGTGCGGCGCAGGGTGAGGTTGACCAGTTCATACGTGTTGATTTCAGGTCTGGGGTCACCCTTGGCCCGTGGGCGATCGCCAACCCAGGTGAATTGGCCGTCCAAGGACCATTCCGGCAGGAACTCCCAGTGCGGGGCCAGATAAAACTGCATCTCCGGCGCATCGGCGACCAGCGAGTCTATCGTGGTGTTTTTCGACCGCTGGTAGGCGAAGTTGGTGCGTAGCATAAGGCTTGAAGCAAGCTGCCACTCGGCTTCCACCTCGAAGCCCTTGCCCCTTATGGTTCCGTAGTTGGTGAATTGAGAAATGGGAACGGCTGGTGTTATTTCAATAATTTCGGTGGCCTTATAGGTAAACAGGCTTAAGATCAGGCGCAGGTCCTTGCTCGGCTGGTAATCGAAGGCCAGCTCCTCGGTTTCGATCTCCTCCGGTGTGAGGTTGGCATTGCCGACGGTGACTGGGTTGTTCTTGGCGAATTGTTCGCTGAAAGATGGGGCTCGGAAGGCGGTGCCGTACATCAGTTTGGTGGTCAGGTTGTAGCGGGTCTCCCACACCAGGGCCGCTCTGGGGTTGACGGTGGAGCCGAAGTCGGAGTACTCGTCGTGACGGACGCCGCCGGTAAGGGTCCAACGCGGGGCCAGTTGCCATTCGTCCTGGATCAGGGCGTACCACAGGGTGCGGCTGGCCTGGTCGATATAAATCAGGCTTGGGTCGGTGACCTGGAACCAGGGGACAATGGCAATGGCTGGGTTGGGTGGAGGGGCATAAGTAAAGAGGAAGTTCTTGTACTGATCGCGGTCGAAGTTGTAGTTTTTCATCCCGAGGCCTAAACGAACCTGGTGGTCTTTGAATCCTTTGTACAGGGCGTTGGTCTCAATGCCGCCGTCGGTGCTGGTTTGGATCGGTTCGCCCAGCATATTGAGGAAAGCGAGGGCCGGGATGGCAGGGTACGTGGCTGGTGGATAGTATTGGAGAAAGGAGTCCTGCTTGATATAGGAGTAGGAGAGCCGTCCCCCCAGGGTCCAGTCTTCCAGGCTATGGTCGTTGGAGTAGCTCAGGTCGGCCAGTAGGGACTTAGTGTCTGCATCGTTGCCGTCGGTTATCGCCTGGGCGCCTCCCGCGCCGGCGCTACTGTCCTCCAGGGTGCCGTAGAGGTGGAGGTTCCAGTCGCCCCGGCGCAGGTTCAGGTGGGTGTCCAGGATCTCGTAGGAGGTGTCCAGCGGACCGGGGGCCTTGGAGTAGGCGGCCAGTCCCAGCGCTGGTGGAAAGGCATGCATCCGGTCCCGGTCAATGATCCGGTCGTGGTCGCCTGAAGTCTTTTGCCACTCTACCCCCAAGGCCAGGTCCCAGCCGCCGTATTGGCCGCCCTGTTGGACCCAGGTGTCAACGGTGTTAAACGAGCCGTAGCGCACCCCGGCCTTGGTGCCGTCGATCTCGAAGTTGTCCTTGGTGATAACGTTGATGGTGCCGCTGAAGGCGTCGGCGCCGTGCAGGGCAGAGCCTGGCCCTCGCACCACCTCGACTCGCGAGATCATCGCCGTGGGCATCTTGAAGGTTTGATACCGCCCACCGATAAAGTTGAAGGTGAAGGGCACTCCGTTGATCAGCAGCAAGGTCTGAGGGTTTATGCTGGTGTGGATGCCGCGGATCGACCAGATGGAAGAGAAATACTGCAACCCCGAGGACTCGACATGCAGCCCCGGCACGGTCTCCAACACCTCGTCCAGGGTGGTGGCGCCCATGGCTTCGATGTCCTCTTTGGTGATTACCGAGGCCACCGACGGCGCCAGGTGGACCGGTTTCAGAGATCCTGTCGCAGTGAGCAGTAGCCGGTCGGTCCTGTAGACATCCTCTTCCTGAGGCCCTTGGCCGAACATTGAGAGGAAGGCTTTGGCCTCTTGATCGCTGGTGTTGTTTGTTGTTGATCCGGCCATGGCCATGGTTCCGCAGGACAAGAAAGAAAGAGCCGCGATGGTGATCGCTCGTTTGTTGTTCATTGTGAAGGCCTCTTGATAGCGTTTGTCACATTGTGTGAACATTCAGGCAGGGACTTGGTGGAAATCTGATCGTTTACTAAAGAATAGTGGAAAGTGAAAGGTGAAGTCAAACTGATTTTTTTGTAAAGTGAAGTAAATTCAGTCAAGTAGCTCTGTGATGCTTTTGAGCTGGTTTTTTTCTGTTACAAATAGCCAGGATAAAGTGAATTGATTGCACTTGTGACGACTTGATGATCGTAAGAGACGCAATGTCTGACGCGTTTGCAACTTTCTCTGCCCCACTGTGAGTGGGAGGCCCGCATTGCAGGAGAGTGACACGTGAGGATTGTTATTGATCTATAACAGAGGTGGCGATGCTCAGGGCCTGGGGGGAGAGGGTAAGTCCGATGTGCTGAGCGGTTTTGCGGTTGACCAGCAATTGGGTGCCGAGCGGAGCCATGACTTCCAGGTTGCTGGTCTTTTGGGTGTGGGACAGGATATTCTTGGTTATTGCTGAGGCTTGGGCTGCGATCTGGTTATTGTCAGGGTTGACAGTCAGGACCATTCCCTTTATAGCCAGGTTCTTGCTTTGACCAACGCAGAGGAGTTTTTCCCTGAGGCAGCGGTTTTCAAGCCAGTCCATATTGTTTAAGGTGTAAATAATAGGGTCATTCAGTACCCAGAAGGCATCAATCTTGCCGGAAAGCTTTTTGAATCCGAGTTGGAAGTCTTCGGAATTATTAATGGGTTCGGTCACCAGTTCTAATCCTAGCAGGGCGGCATCTTTTTT
>VMSU01000120.1 GCA_013792005.1 Desulfobulbaceae bacterium | reverse complement strand
GACCAGCACCATGTCAGTATCGCCCAATTCGGCTGCCACTCGGGCTGCTACCGAAGTTGCAGCGATACGGCGAGGCTGGGTGCAGGCAATCATGCGTTCCCGCCCCAAGCCTGCCTCCAGGCACATCTTGGGTAACTGCGTCGTCTTACCGCTACCGGTTTCACCGGCAATGATCAAGATCTGATTTTGCTGGATTGCGGCAATGATCTCCTCGCGTTGTCCACTGATCGGAAGCCCTACGGGATAATCAATTGAAATCACCGGATCACGCCACTCTGGAGCTTGGACCGGGACATCAAGCCTTGGCCTTTGATTCCAGGATCTCCTTGACCAGGAGACCATCAGCGGCTTTGCCAAAATGCTTCATGATCGGGCCAATGGCCTGCATCGGACTCTTAAACTGAGAAAAATCGATATTCTCTTCAATCCAGGAGACAATAGCCTCTCGATCCGCCATGACCGGCAAATAGGTCGATAGGACATCAAGAAAGCGAGAAGACTCCTCCTTCTTGATCTCAAGCACCACCTTCTCCGACTTGACCAGCCCCTGAATCAAGGCCAAGATATCCTCATTGGTCATCTCATCTTCCTTCTTGCAACGGAAGCTCTTCTTGCCGCTCTCTAAAGTCAAGGGCACGGTCAACTTGGGAAACTCACTGATGACCTGCCGAATCGCATCCCGAGCCAAGGTATCTTTTGACAACATAGCGGTCTTCAGATCCGCCTTCAGTTTCCCCAGCAGAGTCATCCCCATCTCTTGATTCCAGCCATATTCCAACATTGTTGTTCTCCATTAGTATTGTATAATTCACGGGATTGACAAAAAACCATTCACCGGGACATATCCCTAACACCAGAGAATCACAGCCCAGCAGAAACGTATGTTTTGCCTACCACGCTCTTTTATCATACCATTGCTTTTTCCGCCACTGCCACAGCTTGCCCTTTTCAACCGGCACCAGGTATCATTTTCGTAATATTTGAGTGTGCTTTTCGGCCTGCGCCAGGATAACACTGGACACATGAGTAAGAGTCGATTAGCAACAAGAAAAAAATTCATGTTACATCAGGATGCAATCGTATGAGTAGTTCAAACTAAACACTTTCAGCCTATCTCAGTACAATATCAACCGAATATAAACATCACCAGGCCATGACCATCATCCCGACAATACCCATCAAACGCCTTCCCCTCTGGGCATTACACAGCCTCATGCTCCTTGCTGCCGTCCTTGTTTCCAGCTCCTTTACAGTTGGCAAAGCGATCACCCACGGCCTGGACCCGACGATCCTGCTCCTGCTCCGTTATGCCTTGGCCACCCTGCTTCTCGGAGTGGCGCTTGGAATCAAACAAGAGTTATCCCTCCCCTCAGCACAACAGCTTGGCGGCTACGGGGCCATCAGTGCCACCACCGTCGGTTTCTTTTGGTGTATGTTCGAAGCCTTGCGCTCCACCAGCGCTATCAACACCAGCGTCATCTTCACTTTGGTTCCCGGGATTTCTGCGGTCTATAGCGCGATTTTTCTAAAAGAGCGACTCGGTAACAGTCGGCTCTGGGCCTTATTTCTCGGCATGCTCGGAGCGGTATGGGTCATCTTCCAGGGTGACATCAACCGGCTCCTGGCACTCGACGTCAACCGCGGTGATCTGCTCTTCCTGGCTGGCTGCTTTCTGATGGCGGCCTATACCCCGCTGGTAAAAAAATTCCACCGCCAGGAATCAATGCTGGTCATGACTTTCTGGGTGCTGGCCACAGGGTTGGGTTGGCTGATCATTCCCTCAGCCCTACAACTGACCTCAGTCAACTGGCAAAATATTGAGTTTGAAGTGTGGGCCGGAATCATCTACCTGGCAATTTTTTCAACTATAATCACATTTTATCTGACCCACCTGGCCACCCCCTATCTGGGACCGACCAGGGTAATGGCCTACAGCTATTGTTATCCGGCCTTCGTGCTACTCATCAACTGGAGTCTCGGCAACGGCCTGCCACCGCTCCTGACACTGCCCGGCGTAGCGGTAGTCAGCATAACCATCATTGTCCTGCAACGCGGCCCGACCAACGGCTGATGTTGTGAATTCTGTACGATTCTGATACCATGCCACCATGAAGACTTTCAGCTCTTACAGCCAAACATTTCCCCTCAACCTCACCTCTCTTCTCTTCGTCACCCCAACTGCTATTCCACAACTATGACCACACAACGCGCCAACAACTCCCTTCTCTGTCCCAGCTGCCGGCGACTGGTGAGCCGTGATGCTCAGAACTGCCCCTATTGTGGCACAGCCCGACCTGGCTCTTGGCTAAAGAACAATCCCATCTTCATCGCCTTCTCCGATGACAATAAGATCATCCCCCTGATCACCTACGTCTCAGTCGGGATGTACATCCTCTCCCTGATCGTAAGTCAAAGGAGTACCGGACTCGCGCTTAATCCCTTCGACTTCCTCTCCCCCAGCAACCACAGCCTACTGGTCCTCGGTTCCACCGGAACCGTTCCTATCCTCAAATTACACCGCTGGTGGACCCTGGTCTCCGCCAACTATTTACACGGCAGCCTTATTCACTTACTATTTAATATGATCGCCCTACGGCAGATCGCCCCCTTGGTGATCAGGGAATTTGGCGGCCAGCGGATGTTCGCCATATACACTTTGGGGGGTGTCGGTGGATTCTACGTCTCTTTTCTCGCCGGAATCCCCTTTACCATCGGGGCCTCAGCCGCAGTCTGCAGCCTGATCGGCGCTATGCTCTACTACGGTAAAAGTCGAGGCGGTATTTATGGTCAGCAGATTTACCGACAGATCGGCGGTTGGGCAATCAGTATCATGATCTTCGGCCTGTTAATCCCAGGAATCAACAATTGGGGACATGGCGGCGGCATGGCGGCAGGGGTGATACTCGGCGCTCTGTTGGGCTACAGAGAGCGCAACCGATTGACATTAAGAGACAAGTTCCTTAGCGTTAGTTGCTATGTGCTGACCGCAGCCATCCTGGCCTGGGCCATCGTAAACGGACTGGTTGCACTCCTTGCCGGCTGATTACCTTCTTCCGGCAGGTCGGTAGCTAGAACAAATACATGGACAATTGGTAATCGTTCACCAGAAGCGTTGAACGTGCGGATTTCACCGGAATGTAAACGTTCACCAGGCACCCCAGATGCGCGAAAGCGGTCTGCGAAGTGTGCTAGTTGCACATGAGTAGGCCGCTAACAAAGCAGATGGGGTGCCCGGTGAACGTTTACGACAATTGATAACATTCTTTACCAGACAGATGGAACACCAAAAAAAACGAGTACGGAGGTAAAACATGGCAATTGTAGAGGTAAGCATAACCCCGCTAGGCACTGCAAAGACAAGCATCTCTGACTACGTGGCCGAATGTGTCAAAATTGCCAGGGAGTCCGGCCTACCCTGCCAACTGACAGGGATGGGAACCATTCTCGAAGGAGATCTTGACCAGATCATGACCGTCATCCGTCAGATGCAGGAATCGGTCTTTGCATCCGGGGCGACACGGGTCATCTCGTCAATCAAGATCGACGACCGTCGTGACAAGCCAGGCCACGACTCAAGCAGCAAAGTGGCCTCGGTCGAAATCAAGCTCTAGGCAAAAAAGGCTCCCTAGAGCTATCGAAATCAAGGTATTGGCTTACGGTTGACAGCTATCATTGACAGTCTCGCAAAAAGGTAGCCGATGGCTAAGCAAAAGGGCCGATATACAAGGCGCAGTGCATTTTTGTGAATGAGGCCACACATATGGTGTGCCGAATGAGCAAAATTGCGCTGCAACGCAGTAGATCGGACTTTTTGCGACGCCATCATCATTCTGTTAACCGTAAACCGGCGCCTGATCACCGGTCTCCTGCATTACAAAGACCGCCATGAATGCAGATCGGGATCAGATCCGATTGGTTTTTAATTCCTTCAACGAATAAAACGTGCCTCGCCAGCGGATGCCGCCCTGAGCCAGGTTAAGAACCATTGTCCGCAACACTATCCATATAAACAGGACCGTGGCCAGGGGAAACCCTAATGCATAGCAGCGGTGAAAACCGTTGAACGAGGCGCAATCGGCATAAACCAAGGTCCATATCAAGACCACAGCCCCATAAATAATCTTCGACGTCCCCTCACAGACCACCACAGCCAGATACGGCCAGACCGCGAACACGAGAAGAAAAGCAACGCCAAAAAGCACCAAGGAAATTCGGTAGTCACAACCGGCAAAGGCGTTCTTTTCAAGCCCCCGTATCACCTCCCCGACCGAAGCGTACCACTCGACACTCATCAGGTCCTTGCCAAAAGCAAAGTCAGAACAATACCCTCCCTGCTTAACAATCTTGCCAAGCTTGACATCATCATCCGGTCGCAACCGAATCACCTCATGGCCACCCACACTCCGATAGACATCACTCCTGATCAGATTGAAGGCCCCAATTCCCACATGACATGAACTCTTAGGGTCGCGAACCTTCCATGGACGGACAAACATCGCAAAAAAAATAACAAAAGAAGCCCCGAAGATCTGTAAGACGTGGGTCGGCATAGTTATTGAGGGCGAGACCGTCAGGTGATCAAGACCCTGGTCACGCATCAAGCACACCGCCCGAGTCAGAACACTGGGTCTCATCACGATATCGGCATCGGTAAAGAGGAACAAATCTCCATCGGCCTGTTTCGCGCCCAGATACAGGGCATGATTTTTCCCCAACCATCCAGGCGGCAAAGAGTCGAGATGAATAACTGATAATCGAGGCTGGTGAAACGCCATGTCGTCAAGAATCAACCCGGTCTCATCCTCGGAGCGATCATTTACTACGATCAGTTCATAATCAGGATAGTCCAGCGCGAGATGGGACTGAAGCGCCTCGCGAATGTGCCGAGCCTCGTTCCGCGCAGCGACAATCAGCGAAACACGAGGGAGATTACCCCAAATTACCGGCACCGAACTCAAGTCACGGATTGTACGGTTGCCACGCATAAGATCCAGGGCGATCATCAGCACAACACCTAAAATCGGTATAGCTAACCAAGAAATAAATGTCATTTCTAGACTCCTCCTGCCAGGAATAAGAACAAAGACTTTACCGTTCAGCCACGGCCCAATCAACTTGCGAAGTTACAGGGAAATATATGAGTTCCCCAAAATCTAAAATCAGACGCGCTTCTTTTTTGGTTTTTCTGATATTTTTAACGTCAAAAAACAATTCAACTTATCGTCATTATTACCCCAACCAACTTATTGACAAAAAATAGGAATAATTTTATGCTAGATAAAAGCCTGTCATTCCTCCGTGGCCAACCACATTAAACTTAATTTTCACTTCACAAAAGAACTTAATTACCGACGGTTGCACAAAGACAAACAGGTCCTGGCATTTTGTCGTTTCCATTTCAGTAAAATTACGGTATATTCAATCATACTAGCTGAAGTATCATTATAACGAACGTAAAATAAGGAAACACTACCATGGCAATACCAAAAATTCTGATTATTGACGACGAAAAAGCAATTCAATCTGCCATGCAAAAGGCATTAAAAAACGAAGGGTATTCCCTTTGTTTTGCCAACAACGGCAAAGAAGGAATCAAACTCCTTGCACAGGAAAATCCGACCGTGGTGTTTCTGGACCTGCGGATGCCCGAGATGGACGGTATTGAATTCCTGAAAAACGCCAAATTAACCTATGATGCCCCATACACGGTAGTTGTAATCACCGGCCACGGTGACGACAGGGACATTAACGAATGCTACAAATTAGGGGTAACTAACTTTTTGCGCAAACCGTTGAGCATGGTCGAAGTGTGTTGTCTCGCAAAACGGTGCATTGAAGTTAAACAAATCGAGCTTGAGCTGGCCAACCACAGGAACAACCTCCAATCTCTGGTTGACCAGCAGACCGCAACAATCAAACAGCAGCTCCAGTTTCAGCAAATTCTCATCGACTCCCTGCCAGTCCCGATCTATTTCAAAGACACTGACCTCAAGTTGATCGGCGCCAACACCGCTTTTTGCCAATGGTTTGGAATTAAAAAGAACAAAGTCGCAGGTCGTCGTCTTGAAGAGCTTCTCTCCCCTGCCTCGACCAAAAAAGACCTCCAGAAAGACGAACAACTAATCAATAAGCACAAATCACAGGAGTACCAAGTCAAACTGGAGAGCAAAGACGGCTCCAAAAATGATGTCGTTTTCCACAAGGCCGTCTTCAAGAACCAAGACGGCGAAGTCAGCGGTCTCATTGGCGCCATGGTTGATGTCACTGAACGCGAAAGGACCTCAAAGAAACTGGCTGAAAAGTCAGAAGCCTTGAAACACGCGAATATGTCGCTCCGCATCCTGATCAAACAACTGAGCGATGCCCAGAGTGAGGATCGCACCAGCAATATGCCCAACCTTAAAGAGCTGGTCATGCCCTCATCCGACCAACTTGAAGCCATTCTGGACAGTCCAACCGAACGTGGTTACCTTGAAAATATCATGCTCAATCTGAATCGGGTTACCTCTAATTTCTCAAAACAACTCGCTCAGATGAACCTTGGACTGAGTCCCAAGGAAATCCAGGTGGCAGACTTGATCCGTATCGGCCTTTCCAACAAAGAATCGGCAATCCAGATGAACGTCACCAAGAGTACTATCGAGTTCCACCGGGACAACCTGCGCAAGAAACTTGGACTTAAACATGAGAAGAAGAATCTACGAGCCTACATCCTGGCGCTTGACGCTTCCATGCAGAAAAACAAATAAGGAAGGAGATTCAATATGTGGAAGAAATATCTATTACTCATCCTTCTCATTGCCCCATTGACTCTGACCTCCTGCTTGTCCCATAAAGGAAAAACCGGGGCCATCGGCGGAGCGGCCGGCGGCGCTCTCTTGGGCCAGGCCATCGGTGGCGACACCAAAGGCACTCTGATTGGGGCCGCAGTAGGAACAATGATCGGGTACATGATCGGCAACGAGATGGACAAATTCGACCAGGAACAACTTAATCAGGCTTACGAATCAACTCCTTCACGACAGACTTCGAGCTGGGAAAACCCTGACACCGGCAACCGTTATAACGTCACCCCTCTACCGGCGTACCAGGATCAAACCGGCAGAGACTGCCGTGAGGCCGAAATACTTGCCACCATCGACGGCAAGGCAGAAAAGACAACCACCCTCGCTTGCCGTGATCGCAGTGGCCGCTGGGTCATTCAACAATAGACCATTCAAGATCACCTTGTAATTCATGGATCAGCTATTCGTAAAAGCGGCGATCAGCTCTTTTCTTGCCGAGGACATAGGCGCTGGTGACCTCACCAGCGCCTCTATTTTTGGACAAGATCACCTGGCAAAGGCCGAATTTCTGGCCCAAGAGCCAATGGTTGCCGCAGGCCTCGCAACGGTGGCGGCCCAGGTCTTTCTGCTGATCAACCCCACCATTCAGTGCACCCCTGCAATCGACGGTGCACGCATCTCAGCGGGGCAATCCCTCCTCACCCTGGAAGGACCTATTCTTGATCTGCTCAAAGGGGAGAGGGTCGCACTTAACCTCACTCAACGACTCTGCGGCATAGCTACCTTTACCGCACGTTTCGTAGAGCTGGTTAAGCCACTACCCGTTAAAATCGTCGACACACGAAAGACAACACCAGGACTCAGGGCCTTTGAGAAATACGCCGTGCGAATAGGCGGCGGCTATAATCACCGTTTCAGCCTCAGCGACGGAGTGATGATCAAGGACAACCACCTGGCGGCTGCCGGCTCAATTGCCAAGGCAGTCGCTTTAGTGCGTGGGGCAATCCCCCATACTATCAAAGTGGAGGTAGAGGCAGACACCCTGGATCAAGTAAAAGAGTGCCTAGAGTGCGGGGTTGAAATCATTCTACTCGACAATATGGATTGCGAAACCATGCGCCAAGCCGTAGACCTTACAAAAAAAAGGGCCATCCTCGAAGCTTCAGGCGGCGTCAATTTAATAAATGTTCGTCAAGTAGCCGAAACCGGTGTCGACATCATCTCAATCGGGGCACTCACCCATTCTGCCCCGGCCTGCGACATCAGCATGATAATTGCCTAACGTGCAATTATCATAGGTTAGTTTTAGCACTTGAGTGTTGGGTTACGCTTCGCTAACCCAACCTACTAAAATGTAGACAATTGATGTTCCAGCATACTAGTTGTTGTCCCAAGCAAACTCAGTAATCGCCTCAACCATCGTGGCAATGGAATAACTCCCCTCAGGCTGAACATCCACAGCCAACCCCCTCTTCTCAATAGCCCTGCTCGTCACCGGCCCAATCGAGGCGATCTTGATCCCTTCCATCAACTGTTTCAGCTCCGCATCATCCTTAGGATTAAGCATATGGATAAAATTGGTAAAGGTTGATGAACTGGTAAAAGTCACCATATCAACCGACTTATCAACAAGCTCCTGCCGCAAGGACTCCTCACACCCCTTGGGCCTGACATTCTGATACACTGGCACAATCGTCATCGCTGCGCCCGCCTGCTGCAGAATTTCAGGCAACGCCTCGTTGGCCTTGAAGGCCCGCGGGAGCAGAAAGCGATCCCGACCGAACCCCTGCTCAATCAAGGTGGCGGCAAGACCCTCACCTGTAAACTCAGTGCCCGGCAACAGGTCCGCCTTAAGTCCATAATTCTGCAACACAGCCGCTGTTGCCGATCCGACCACAGCAATCTTGACCCCGGCCAGTGCCCTGGCATCAAGTTTTAGTTCAAAAAGCCGCTTAAAGAAGAAATGAATCGTATTAATACTGGTAAAAAGCACCCAGTCAAATCGCCCAAGATCATTGACAGCAGAATCTACTGCCTCCCAGCTATCAGGGGGCTCCAAGGCGATGGTCGCAAATTCAACGCAATCCACTCCCAGCTCTTCGAGACGGAGAACTAGGTCACTGGCCTGCTCCCTGGTCCTGGTAACCATAATTTTTTTACCGAGGAGGGGACGTTTTTCAAACCAATTAATCGTGTCTCGAAGGCTAACCACCTCACCGACTACGATAACAGCAGGCGGTGTGATCCCAGCTTTTTTCACTTCTTCGACAATAGTGGCCAAGGTGCCAACCACAGTCCGATGCTGAGGCGTCGATGCCCACCGAATAACAGCCACAGGCGTCTCAGGAGATCGGCCATATCGCATCAATCGCTCAGAGATATTGGGCAGATTCTTGATTCCCATATAAAAAACTAAGGTCCCCACTCCCGTCGCCAGTTTATCCCAGGCAATGGAACTGTCCTGCTTGGTGGGATCCTCATGGCCGGTTACAAAAGCCACTGTCGCGGTATACTGACGATGGGTGATGGGTATTCCTGCATAGGTGGCAGCAGCGCTGGCGGCCGTAACCCCGGGTACAATCTCAAAACCGATGCCGAACTTGGCGATCTCTTCGATCTCCTCACCGCCTCGACCAAAGATAAAAGGATCCCCGCCTTTGAGTCGCACCACCATCTTGCCGGACAAAGCCCGATCGACGAGGATACCGTTAATCTCTTCCTGAGTCTGGGCATGAACGCCGTGGCCTTTTTTGCCTACATAAATCAGTTCCGCAGTACGTGGGACCTGGTTCAAAAATTTCTTATTGGCAAGATAATCGTAGACCACGACCTCTGCCCGCTTTAACAAATCCTGCCCTCTGACAGTTATTAGACCTGGATCGCCAGGACCTGCTCCAACCAGATAGACCTTCCCTTTCTTTGTTTCTTCCACAATTATCCCTTCACTATCGATTTATTTGGCATTTAACGCTACACACGAGAACACCAATGATGAATAAGTGTAAACGTTCACCGGGCACCCCATCTGCTTTGTCAGCGGCCTGCTCATGTGCAACTAGCACACTTCGCAGACCGCTTTCGCGCATCTGGGGCACCCGGTAAACGTTTACAGTCCGGTGAAATCCGCACGTTCAACGCTTCTGGTGAACGATTACGACGGTGACCATTAACCGGTTTACGGTTAACGAACTCACAGATATCATGAATCATTATATGTTGCTGATATCTGTGAGTGATCAGCCATTTGTAAAAATCACTACCCGCTAACTGACAACCGCAAACCGATAACCTGAGCAGTTATGATGCAGATAACACTCTTTAACCTGATCCGATCAAACAAGACAAATCAGGCCGAACCCCGAGGGAATTCGGCCTGTAAGCGAACAACGCTAAGAAACCAGCCACTGTCAAGAAGGCCTGGTTTCGCAGAGCTGGCTATGAAAGTTCTTGCCCGTAAACCTTTTCAAGAATAACCTTTGCACCCATGGCCAATAACTCCTCTGCCAAACTCCGGCCCAACTGCTCAGGTTGGTCAGCCGGGCCACTCTTTGTCTTCCGAATCACCTCTTTTCCGTCCACCGAGGCAACCAGTCCAGTCAAGGTCAGCTGATCGTTCTCAACTGTACAAAAGCCTGCTATCGGCACTTGGCAGCCACCTTCAAGCCGGAGCAAAAAAGCACGCTCCGCCTGCACTGTAACTTTAGTCGGCCAATGGTCAAGAAAATCAAGAGCCGCCAGTAACTCTGTAGCATCCCTTCTCATTTCAATACCAACCGCGCCTTGACCAACTGCCGGCAACATTTCTAATGAGCTGAAATACGAGGTAGCCCGATCCAACTGCAAACGATTCAACCCGGCCGCCGCCAGAATAATAGCATCATACTGCCCTTCATCAAGCTTGCGAAGCCGTGTATCGAGGTTGCCACGCAAATCATCAATAACCAGATCTGGCCGGATCTTCGCCAACTGCGCCCGGCGTCTCAGGCTGCTGGTGCCAATTTTTGCGCCCTGAGGGAGATCAATCAATGATTTATATTTATTTGAAATAAAGGCATCCCGTGGATCCTCGCGCGGGGTAATCAAGGCCAGATGCAACTCGTCCGGCAATTCGGCCGGGACATCCTTCATGGAATGAACCGCCATATCGACTTCCCGGCTCAACATTGCCTCCTCCAGTTCCTTGACAAAAAGGCCCTTACCACCGACTTTAGCCAGAGGCACATCGAGAATCTTATCACCCTTGGTCATTATCTTGACCAACTCCACTGTCACATCCGGGTACTTAGCCTCAATCTGGGCTTTGATTCCGTTACTCTGGGCCAAAGCCAACAAACTTTTTCTGGTTCCGATCTTAATATGCTTCTGCATGCTCAAATCCTTTCTTGTTAGGCTTACTAATACAGCCGGAATGTGTAGGGTTCTCAGGACAATTCTTGAAACTTTACCAGTTCCAGTCACAGTTCTCAACGGGATTAGTCTAAATCGACAAAAAATGCCCTCTGAGGCCTAAAAAAGAGAATACAAGTGTAACAATTACCATTGACCGACACTATTGACAATGCACAGAACCGAGCCTAATGACAAGTGGAACACGCTCCACCTGCACACCCGGAACACTTTGCCCCCCCAGAGGCACCAGCGGTATTCTCCCCCCCGCGCACTGAAAACCCAGACATCAACTTATCTAATTTTTCGGTATTACATTGCGGGCATCGTGGATTTTCACCTGACATCACCAGCAGTTCAAACTCATACCCGCATTGTTGGCACTTATAATCATATAATGGCATAGGTCACCTCAACCCATCACGGTTTCCACCCTGTCTTTGGTCACGAATTATCAGAAAAACAAAGAAACTAAGTCCACCTCGATTAAGTAGCTAGCTCATCAAGCAGAGATACGGCCAAGAGCGGGATCATCAACTCGTGATGCCCGGTAACGGCATACCCTTTGCCTCCACCGGAGGTCGGACGGTTAACCACATTGGTCACCGGCCGGTAATGACGGATAAAATCAAAATTGGCGGTGGTAAAATTGTGGACATCATGACCCAGATTCCGAACAACCGTCAAGGCCTTTAAAAAGACCTCAGGCATCATTACCGCTGACCCTAAATTGAGATAGGCCCCTCCTTCAAGGTTGGCGACCTGCCCACAAAAGAGTCTGAAGTCAAGGTGGCTACCGGCGCCAATTGCCGCACCGTTGGCAGTTGGATGAATATGAATGATATCAGTCCCGATCGCTACATGCACCGTCAGAGGCACCTTAAGACGTCGGGCCGCTGCAACAAGACTCACCTTAAGGTGAGGAAATCCAGAGGTCAGCAAAGCATCGCCTAAAGACTCGCCGATCCCCTGCCCTGCTGCCATCCCCTTGGTAATAGCCTCATTGATAAACTCGCCTGTCTCTTTGGCCGCCCCAAAAGCGCCGCTGCCAAGTACCTGATCCACATCTTCAGAAGTACGACCGACCATGGCAATCTCGGTGTCATGAACAATACAAGCGCCATTTAAGGCAATACCGGTTATCACACCCCGCTCCATCAGATCAATAAGAACAGGATTCATACCTACCTTAATAACATGAGCGCCCATCCCGACAATAACAGGTCTACCATTACGGTGAGAATCAGCCAACCTGGAAACTAACTCCGGAAAATCTTTGCCCATTAACTGGTTGGGCAGGGAAGCCATTAATTGTCGAACTGTCATCCCGGAGAATAAAGGCTTCACAAAATCGTTAACTGTAACCTTACTGCTTCGATCATGAAGTGAATAGGTAGAAAGCGATGAAAAATCAATTGGTTGGCAATTATTCATCGTACAGCGTTCCCGAACATAGTCTCGTCTACCAACTGACAGATAAGATGCTCAGCCCAGATGTGCGACTCTTGAATGTGGGGAGTAAAAAAGGTCGGGACATTAAGTCCGATGTCCGCCATGGCAAGGAGTTCCCCCCCGCTGCCACCGGTCAGAACAGCCGTAGTAAGGCCCATCAACCTAGCCTGTTCGATCGCCTTGATCACATTGGGGGAATTTCCACTAGTCGAGATCCCCAAAGCAACATCACCAGCCTTTCCCAGGGCTTGAATCTGTTTAATAAAGATATCGGCAAATGAAAAATCATTACCGATACTGGTCAGGATCGAAGAATCAGTGGTAAGGGCGATTGCGGGCAAGGGGCGACGATCGATTAAAAAACGATTCACAAATTCAGCCGCCATGTGCTGGGCATCGGCGGCACTGCCTCCATTCCCAAAAATGAGCAGTTTGTTACCATTACCAAAAGCGGCAACTAGCACTTCAATCAGACGGCATATCTCGTGACTACAGGAGTCGGCAAAATCCTGTTTGGCCTTAATCGAGCCCAGGAGCCCGGCGGCAATTTGCTCTTGCATTATCTTCTATTCCTTGCTATCAGAGGCGGCTGAGTGCCACACGAAAGCTTGACATTACTAATTCCAGTTCGCATTCCAACCAATACCTTCGCCGCTACGCTGCTCCTCAGCCTACTGATGTACGCTCTCGTCGCTGCTCACTGGCCTTCGCGGTCTTGACCTGAATGCTTGCTGGAATATTCTTTTGAATGCAATTTAAAATAAGACCCTGTCCTTACTAAAACTCTTTCCGAATACCCACCAAGAGGACAACAACTTTTATTACAGCCCGTAATCTTTGTCAATAGCGTCATTGACCGGCTTATGCATATTTAAACCATTTTCAGCCAATCATCTCTCCGCACACGGCAGGCTCCCCAAACAAAGTCAAAGTGAGAAGCAAAAAAATGAAAAGTATGCTGATCCAATCGGTAAAGACGTGCCATTCTGAGAGGCAGATTAAGAATTGTTAATAACCACCTATTTTTTTTGCACTCACGCCTTTTTTTTTGCTAGAGTAGACGTAATCTAAAAATATCTATTCGTTCAAACTAAACCAATCAATAAAGGATAAAGAATCAGGATTGCCCACACCCAGGCACCCTCTCCTGTCCTTAACCCAACATATGCCGGAGACTGCAAATGCAAGAAACTGACTATTTACGAAATAATGAAAAAGTGCTGCGCATCCTGCGGGATGTCGACCAATTCACCACCTTCTCCAATGAGGATATCCTGTCATTCCTTGATGCAGGGAAACTCCTTGAATTCGAAAAAGATGAGAAAATCATCATCGAAGGAACAAGCGGATTTCATGTCTATTTTCTGCTTACAGGTGAAGTGAAAATCGTAAAAACCGACCAGGATGTAAAAATTCTGCGGCGGACCGGCGAACTCTTTGGCGACATGGGGTTCATGGAAGATGGGGCGGGAACTTCCACAGTAACAGCCCTACAGAAAACCTTGGTTCTTCGTTTGGACAGCGCCATTATCAGTAAAAATCCTGACGCAAAGGAACTGGCGCTGGGATATACTATCTATCGACTTTTCTGCGAGGTTCTAGCCGAAAGACTACGAACCACCACCGAAGAAAACGTCAAACTGCAAGAGCAGCTCAAGAAGCTCACCGAAAAGACGACATAACAAGACCATAATCCTGCCGACAGAAAATCCATGTAAGGATAACACGACGATACCATATCACTGCGCCATCTTTTCCATCATCAGCATCCCCCCAGATTCACAGACAACTGCTGACGGCAATAGCTTTTCCCGATGGACATTGACTCCTCAATTCTCTCTATCACCCAGCATCAAAGCGGATCAATAAAAAAAGGCCATGCCTGTCGACCAATTCAGCATCATCCTGGTGGAACCCCAAGGTCCTCTCAATATCGGCTCGATTTGCCGGGCGATGGCCAATTTCGGCTTCAATGACCTCAGACTCGTCACCCCCGAGGCAGACCACCTCTGCGATGAAGCACGCCGGATGGCGGTTAAAGCTACACCACTCCTGGAAAAGGCAAGAATTTTCCCATCACTACATGATGCCTTGGCAGATTGTCACTTTGCCATGGGCACCACCCGTCGTTTTGGAAAATACCGAAAAAACTTTCTCCATCCAGATCAGGCAGCGCTTCATCTCCTACCTCTCAGTGAAGAGGGACGGGTTGGTCTGGTCTTTGGTCGCGAGGACCACGGACTCTTCACCGCAGAACTTGACCTCTGCCAACGGTTGATCACCATACCAACCAACGACAATTTGCCATCAATGAATCTAGCGCAGGCTGCAGCCCTCTGTCTGTATGAAATTCACAAAGCGGCAAGCGCTCCCGCCGCACATAAGGCCAAAGGGAAAAAACTTGCGCAATCAGAGCAACTCGAGGCCATGCTCCAGCACATGCGCCGTTCGATGATGGCAATCGAATATCTTGACCCTCAGAATCCTGATCACATCATCCGCACGTACCGAAGCATCTTTGGGAGAGCGCAGCTTAATGAACGTGAAGTAAGAACCCTCCAAGGCCTCTGGAGCCGGATCGATTGGATCAATGAACAATTGAAAAAAAATAAATAAAACCCTGCGCGCTCTCCTGTCAGGCCCCCGCGACTTAAGAAAAAATGCCATTACACCTGGATATTATGGATCAGCGCCGCCGTCTGTGGTGACGTGAAACTAGTCTCAACCAGGACCAGCCAATACCTGCCAGGTGAACGCTGGATAGTTTCTCGCAACCCTTCGGAAAGCCAATGAGAATCCTCAATCAGGTTATAAAACACCGAATCAATACCGATAAAGCCATCGACAAAATGAGCAATAATATGCAACAATTTACTGGGATACCCCTTGGCCAAGGTAGTCACATCGGCAATCTGCTGACACCCTTCACCCTGAATGTCACCAATAAATCCTTGTAAAATTTTATAGTTATCACTGACCCCCTGATCCAGCACCGTCCAGAACACTTCATTGTCAGCCGAGCACGAACTTTCCTCGACCGCCAAAACAGCATCATAGTGAAGGAGCATACTGTTAGAAAAAAATTTAAGGATATGACTCCGAGCAGCGGCAAAATCATCCGCCTCACACATCAGCCAGTGTTTTTTGTTCATCGTCCCTCCTAAAATATTTTCACTGCCAGAATAACACCCTTTACTTCTTTCCTTACCGGAATGTACAATAACGTAGATTTAACCACTTTTCCATCGTAAACAAATTTCTATCACCAACCTCCAGCGAGACACCAATGAACGTCCTCCTCCTTGAAGATAACCCGGTCAACCGCGCTCTTATCGTCAGTCAACTCTCCAGACTCGGCCACCAGGTCGATGCTGTGAGTAACGGCAAGCAAGGGTTTCTACGAGCAACATGCAAACAATACGATCTTTTTCTTTGCGACATCATGATGCCTGAATGGGACGGCTTCAAATTCATCGAGGCCATGACCGTGGTCAGCCCCACCATGCCCATTGTCGTCATCTCCAGTTCGATCGAGGAAGGGGATCTCATCAACAAGCTGAGTCAGTTTAATAATATCCGCGCCCTTCTACCTAAGCCCATCGACATGGCGAAACTGAGCAGAATCCTCAATGAAACCAGTTCACAATCCCACGAAAATTTAGGGAAAATGGCCCGTATTGTCTGCACTATTGGTCCTTCTTCGGATACACAAGAGACCATCAACAAGATGATCATGGCCGGCATGGATGTGGCACGACTCAACTTCTCCCACGGGACGTACGAGAGCCATGAAAAAGCCCTGAACATGATCCGCCATGCCGAGAGCGAATGGATGCGACCAATAGCAGTACTGATGGACCTTTGTGGCCCCAAGATCAGAACCGGAACAATGAAGGGTGGCATGATCTTCCTTACTACCGGTGAATCCGTTATTATTCAGGCAGAGAGCATCGAAGGAACCAACCAGCGATTCTCAACTATCGTGCCGGAGATCTTAAACGACCTCAGGGAAGGAGATCCAATCTTACTTGATGACGGCCTATTGGAACTCAAGGTGGAAAAAACGGGCAGCAATGAAGTCACCTGCCGGGTAGTTGTCGGTGGCCACTTAAAATCCAATAAAGGGATCAACCTGCCAGGGACCCCGCTCTCTTTACCCTGTATGACAGACAAGGACCGGGCGGATCTCGACTGGGGATTGAACCACAGCATCGATTATGTGGCCCTATCTTTTGTCCGAAGCGCCGAAGACATTCTCGAGCTGAAAGATCTCATCCGAAAGTCAGGCAAGCGTAAACTCCGGGTCGTGGCCAAGATCGAAAAGCCTGAGGCATTGAAAAACATCGACGCGATTATTGAAGTCTCAGACGCCATTATGATTGCCCGTGGTGATCTGGGTGTTGAACTCCCCGCCTCTCGGGTGCCTTGGATACAAAAACAGATCATCAAGAAATGTTGGGAGCAGAATAAACCCGTGATTACGGCAACGCAGATGCTGGAAACCATGACCAACAACGCCCGCCCCAGTCGTGCCGAGGTAACCGATGTCAGTCAAGCCATCCAGGAGGGAACCGACGCTGTTATGCTTTCAGGGGAAACAGCCGCAGGCATCGACCCGGTTAATGTTGTTCGAACCATGGCCTCGATCATCTGTGAAGCGGAACGACAAAGCGAATGGCACCCAGATCATTGCCAACTCATGCGTGAGGAGACAGAAATTAACCCCGTTCTTTCCGCCGCTTCCAGCCTCGGAATCGCCACAGTCACCATAGTCCTCGATTTCGGCAACACCCTCTATCAGCACATGTCCAAGTGGAACCGGCGCATCCCTACCATCCTGGCCACTAACTCCATCCACTCTGCTCGCCATGCCTGTCTTTACAAGAATATCATCCCTATCATTACCAAAGAGCAGCTGAGTCGTGACCAACTCGTGTTTTGGGCCATGAACGAGGCCAAGGAACGAGGTTATGTCGTTGTCGGCGATGTGCTTTCCGTGGTCGAAAGCGCCCGCTTGACCCAGGGAGGCCTCGATCAACTTGGAGCCTTCCAATTGATCAAAGTCGTGTGATTGTCCCCACCAATCATTTTCTTGTCTCACGGCACCAAATAAGACTATTCTCTGATGCCTCAACAGAAGATGCTACTCAACAACTCCGTGTCTTCTTCAATGTAAGTCCAGCCATTCCTGCACAAAACAATTGTCAATTGTGAATTATTCAGTATTATGGCGGACTACTTGTAACGTATCCAGCAGCGCCGCAGATTTAAATTCTTGTCCAGACTGACCATCATTCCTCTCCGGCCCTTTCCCGCCAAAGACTACTAAATAAACATATACCCACCAAAGACGCGCCATGACATCAGATACCAATCAGCCAATCGAAAGAACCGAACTCGCCAAAGCTTACGAATTTCACGATATCGAAGAACGATGGTACCAATCCTGGCTTACCCAAAAGACCTTTCAAGCCCGGATGGACGAGGGCAAAAAGTCCTTTTCCATCGTCATACCGCCGCCCAACGTTACCGGCGTTCTCCATATCGGCCATGCTCTAAACAATACCCTGCAAGATATCCTGGTTCGCTACCGACGGATGCAGGGATACAATGTCCTCTGGGTTCCGGGAACCGACCACGCCGGTATCGCCACCCAAAATGTTGTGGAACGGCAACTTAAGGCCGAAGGCCAGGATCGGCACCAGATTGGCCGCGATAAGTTTATTGAACGGGTTTGGACCTGGCGCCAGGAGTCAGGAGGACAGATCATCAACCAGCTCAAGCGCCTAGGGTGCTCCTGTGACTGGGACAGGGAACGATTCACCATGGACGAGGGTTTATCCAAGGCAGTGGTCAAGGTCTTCACCACCTTGTACAATCAAGGCCTGATCTACAAGGGCGACTATATCATCAACTGGTGCCCGCGCTGTCATACTGCCCTCTCCGATCTGGAAGTGGAACACGAACCTACTGCCGGCAAGCTCTATCGTATTCGCTATCCCTATACCGATGGCTCTGGTTATCTGGTCGTTGCTACTACCCGGCCGGAGACAATGCTTGGTGACACCGCTGTGGCCGTTCACCCTGAAGATGAGCACTACAACAGCAAGCAGAATCAATCGGTGATGCTCCCCCTTGTCGACCGGGAGATCCCCATCGTTTTTGATACTCACGTCGAAAAAGAGTTCGGCACCGGGGCGCTGAAGGTCACTCCCGCCCATGACTTAAACGACTTCGAGATCGGCCGCCGTCACGACCTTCCTCTGCTTTCAGTAATGGACCAAAACGGGGTAATGAACGAACAGGCAGGAAAATACCAAGGTCTCGACCGATTCAAGTGCCGAAAACAGATCGTCGCAGACCTTGAAGAGTTAGGCCTCTTGGACGGCATTGAAGATTACGAGCACGGAGTCGGCAACTGTTACCGCTGTCACACCGTAGTCGAACCACAACTCTCCAAACAATGGTTCGTCTCCATCAAACCGTTGGCCGAAAAAGCTATCACCGCCGTCAAAAACGGCGACATCCGTCTTCACCCCAAGAACTGGGAAAATACCTATTTCGACTGGATGCTCAATATCCGTGACTGGTGCATTTCAAGACAGATCTGGTGGGGACACCAAATTCCGGCCTGGACCTGTGATGCCTGTGGCGAACTAATCGTCCTCGACCAGGAACCTGAGTCCTGCCCCAAATGCCATAATTCAAAACTAACCAGAGAGACCGATGTTTTAGACACCTGGTTCAGCTCTGCACTCTGGCCATTCTCTACCTTAGGCTGGCCTGACAAGACTCGTGAACTCAACACCTTTTATCCGACCTCGGTACTGATCACCAGTTTCGACATCCTCTTCTTCTGGGTAGCCAGGATGATCATGATGGGCACCCACTTCATGGAAGAAGTACCCTTCCGCGATGTCTACCTCCACGCACTTGTGCGTGACGCTAATGGCCAAAAGATGAGTAAATCCAAGGGCAACGTCATGGATCCCCTGGTGGTTATGGATAAATACGGCACTGACGCCTTTCGTTTCACTCTTACCGCCTTCGCCGCCCAGGGCCGTGACATCAGAATCTCCGAAGATCGCATTGAAGGCTACCGTCACTTCATCAACAAGATTTGGAACGCCAGCCGCTTCGCCCTGATGAACCTTGAGGAGGACACCCGGCCTCTCACTCAGGAGACCATTGCGGACCTCTCCATCACCAATCGCTGGATCTTAAGCCGGACATCAAACACCATCCGTCAAGCACAGGCAGCTCTGGACGACTTCCAATTTAATGAGGTGGCCTCGTTAATTTACCAGTTCATCTGGCGCGAACTCTGCGATTGGTATTTAGAGTGGATTAAACCTGCCCTTTACAGCGACTCGCCTCAAGCCAAGGCCGAAACCCGCGCCGTGCTGCTGACAGTCCTTGAAACGACGCTCAAGCTGCTCCACCCAATCTCCCCGTTCATCACCGAAGAGATCTGGCACGCCCTGCCCGGCCCCCGCACCACCATCATGCTCGAACCCTTTCCCGTTCCCGACAAAACTTGGGAAAGTGAAGAGACTGAAACTGCCGTCACCCTGTTGATGGGGGTCATCGGCGGCATCCGCAACATCAGAAGCGAGATGCAGATCCACCCTTCCGCCAACATCACCGCACTGCTCATCTGTGCTGATCACACCAAACAAGAGACTTTGAGCCTTCATGCGGCGCATATCAAGACCATGACCAAGGTGACCAGTCTCGACATTGCCGCACACGGTGAATGTCCAAAAGGTGCGGCATCGTTTATCTTTGAAAACATCGCTATTTTTGTCCCCATGCAGGGACTCATCGATATTGATCGTGAGATGGATAAGCTAACGCGCGAACGGGAAAAAATCATGGTCCAGCTGGAAAGGATTGACGCCAAGCTGACCAATGAAAAATTCATGGCCAACGCCCCTGTAGAGATTGTTGCCAAGGAACGGGAAAAAGCGGCTGGCTTCCGAGAGACGCTGGCCAAGATTGACGAAAATGCCACCAGGCTGCAGGAGCTAAAGAAAGAGTCGTAACATCAAAACGCCATAAGGTATCGGTTTAGCAGTGGATAAACGTAGCGCATCCACCACCTCCAAGGCTAACATTATCATTAAGTAGAAGTAATAAACAAAAAAAAGCGGCTACCCAAATCCGGGGTAGCCGCTTTTTTTGTTTTACTCATGCTGCCCCACAGAACAGCACATTTTCAACAATAAAATTATCGCTTACGCAGACGAATAGTCTTAGGTGTAACTTCCACCAACTCATCATCGTTAATATAGGCGATGCAATCCTCCAACGACATCAATACCGGCGGCACAAGTATAACAGCCTCATCTGATCCTGAGGCGCGCATATTGGTCAGCTTCTTCCCCTTGGCTGGATTAACTACCATGTCGGTGTTACGTGAATTCTCGCCGATGATCTGCCCGGCATAAACATCAATTCCTGGTCCTAAGAAAAGACGGCCACGCTCTTGGAGGTTAAACAGGGCGTAAGCCACAGTAGTAGCAGTTGCCATCACTATCAGAACTCCGTTCTGACGATTAATGATCTCTCCAGCATGGGGTCCATACTCAGAGAACACATAATTCATCACCCCCATCCCTTTGGTATCAGTCATAAACTTGGCACGAAAACCAAGCAGACCACGAGTTGGGATCTGATACAGCAGACGGGTAATGCCATTTTCATTGGCCATCTCCAGCATCTTGCCCTTTAACTTGCCAAGTTTTTCGATAACTGCCCCCTGATACTGATCATCAACATCGATTGTCAGCTCTTCGTAAGGCTCTTCGAGAACACCATTGACTACCCGGGTGATGACCTCCGGTCGGGTAACCTGAAACTCATACCCTTCGCGCCGCATCTTTTCGATGAGGATGGAGAGATGCAGCTCTCCGCGACCAGAGACTCGATACCCTACCGCGTCAGTCAACGGCTCAACCCGGAGTGCGACATCAGACAAGGTCTCCTTACGCAGACGCTCTTCAATGTGACGAGAGGTGACAAACTTCCCCTCCTTACCAGCGAAAGGAGAATCGTTAGGAATAAAATTCATGGACAAGGTCGGCGGATCGATTTCAATAACCGGCAACGGCATTGGGTTGTCAACATCAGTAAAGGTAACGCCGACGGTTACATCATCAAGTCCAGCTACAGCGACAATTTCACCAACCATTGCCTCGTCCGTGGCAACCTTCTCATTACTCAAAAACCGGAAGATCTTGGAGATTCTGGTCTGGGCGATAGTTCCATCTCTCCGGACCACAGCCACATCCTTATTGACACGCAAGATACCATTCACCACTTTGCCAATACCCAGACGACCAAGATAGGGAGAGTAATCAATAGTGTTGACCTGCATCTGCAAGGGTGCATCGGGACTACCGCTCGGAGGCGGGATAAATTTAACAATCATCTCCGAGATCGGAGACATGTCATGATTAACGTCGCCCAGATCGTGAAGGGCATACCCGGCCTTGGCAGAGGCATATACCACGGGGAAATCAAGAAGATGATCAGGTGCATTCAACTTAACGAACAGATCGAAAACCTTGTTTATCGCCCAGTCACATCGAGCAGCGGGCTTGTCGATCTTGTTGATAACAACGATAATTGGCAGAGCGGAAGCCAGGGCCTTTTTGAGAACAAAATAGGTCTGAGGCATGGGGCCTTCCTGTGCGTCAACCAGGAGCAATGCCCCATCTGCCATACGCATAACTCGTTCTACCTGGCCGCCGAAATCGGCATGACCAGGGGTATCAATGATGTTAATGTGATGATCTTTAAAATTGTACGATCCGTTTTTGGAGGCAATGGTGATACCACGTTCCCGCTCCAGATCCATTGAATCCATCAACCGTTCGGACACGGTCCGATTATCACGGAACATCCCGCTTTGCTTGAAAAGCTGATCAACAAGGGTAGTTTTACCATGATCGACGTGAGCGATAATGGCGACGTTTCTAATAGAATTCTGATTCATGAATATACCTTGACAGTGGCTTCTGCCGATAATGGCCAAATTGGCGCAGAAAAAAAGATTTAATATAGGCGATCTTCCTAATAATGGCAACACCAAAGATAGCGAGCCCAGCAATCTCCATACATCAAGTGTTTACTGAGTCCGGACTAAAAATGTAAGACCCTATCACTCTTCTCTCCTGATTTTTCTTGTCTTCCGGTCGAAGACTTGCTAAATCTAGAACGCCATATGACTGGGTGCTAAAAGATAACAATTGATGGCGTCGCAAAAAGCCCGATCTACTGCGTTGCAGCGCACTTTTGCTCATTCGGCACACCATATGTGTGGCCTCATTCGCAAAAGCACACTGCGCCTTGTATATCGGCCCTTTTGCTTAGCCATCCCGTGACTTTTT
>VMSU01000119.1 GCA_013792005.1 Desulfobulbaceae bacterium | reverse complement strand
TTTCTATTCCATGATTTGGCGCTCCGGTGCCAGATTGTCATTCCCGGCGCTAAGATAATTCATCTGGGTCTGTGAAATTTCAACGCACGAGTTATTTAAGGATGAAAAAATAGTAGGGGAAATTCTTTTTGACGCAACGGCAAACCCGCGAGACATATTTCCATTTTTGGCAATCCACTATCCTGATTTTTTCTTGGTGAACGATCGAGACTGCTTGACCAACGACCCGAAAAGGTTTAGCGTCCACCGGGTTGACACAGATCAAATTATTCCATATCATTGTTATGTGAATAATCTATGCGAGGTATGAAAAATGAACTCTCTAAAAAAACTCAAGATGACGAAAGTTAAGGATTTTTTCTCCTCGAAAGAGGATGTGAAACGAGTAGGTTCATCCCTCGAAGCAAAAACTGCCCAAGCATTTTTGGATTTTGCAAGATCCAAACAGAAAGTCCAAGAGCTAGCCCATCTGAAATATCTCGACTGATAGTCGCAACGCTAAGCCACTTCCATTGCAAACCGCCACGCCCCTCCTCTGTACAGGTGATGCGTGTCCCCCCCCCGGCGGTTTTTATGCCTTGTGTGAGGTGCATTTTAAATTGTACCTGTATGGGCTTTCCAGGCCTAACTTCATGGAGCCACCCTGTGGGCGAATCTTCGGGACCGTGCGACCGATGAGACCGCGCGGTCACTCAAATGTGTTTGCATGGTGCAATTTTGGGCATAAACTTGATGGATTTATTAAACCGATTGGTAGAGTGAGCCGATTAAGGTAGTAGGCGCAATCCCTCACAAAAAAAACATCATGATTACCTTCTCCCGCGAAAAATTAATCAACGCTATTTTGTATTTTGCCAAAAATACCAACTATTGCGGCAAGACAAAGCTTATGAAGTTGTTGTATTTTTTGGACTTCATTCATTTTAGGCAAACCGGTAAGTCTGTTACTGAAATGGATTATTATGCCTGGGATTTTGGGCCAGTTCCAGTGAAGGTTTGGGGAGAATTAACATCGGGTATGCAAGCTGACATGAACGCGGCAATCTCGATTTCCACAAAAAAAGATTTCCAACATATCCTAGCAAAACAAAAATTTAGTGATGAGTTCTTTTCTCCTCGTGAATTAAGGATTCTTGAGCAAGTTGCATTCATTTACTGCGACTCGCCAACCAATGAAATGGTTGAATTAACCCATTTAGAGAATACCCCTTGGGCAAAAACGCTTGCAGAAAAAGGGGTACGTGAAAAGATAGATTATTTCCTCGCCATTGACTCTAAGGATGGAAGTCTCTCGCTAGAAGAAGCGTCATATAGAGTGAGCGAACGAGAGGAAATGAAAGCTATCTTCGGCACCACCTAAATGCTAGTCAAGGGTGGCGTCTACCTTTATAAGAATATGATTTTTTATGATGGAGAAAAAGGGGATAAGTATATAATTTTAATCAACGATCCTGAGCCGAAGGGGATCGGCTGTTTCGTTAAGGTGACATCTCAGCCCCGAGGCCCGTTTACGCCTGGTTGCCTTGGCCCTTCACACCAACTCTTCTTTATCCCCGCAAAAGCTGAACATTTTCCACTACCGACCTGGGTTTAGTTGCACGAAGTGTATCCTTATGCGCATGATTCTATACAGCCTAGTAACGGAGTAGTTCACTGCGGGAGATTGTCCTCCCAATCTGTTGATGGAGTCATAAAATGCCTTTTGGCTCACGCGGGTGATGATCTTCCTCAAAATCTACTCCGATATATTCAACCATCAAAAGCGACAAAACTTGCTGATTTGGCTGCTAGATTTAAGGGCCTCAGGTAGAGATCGCCCTCATTTTCATGTATCTTTAATCTGGAACTCTGTTTTTTGCCGAGAGATAAAGAATTTTTTTACAAGTATGTTTGTGTTGAATGGACAGAACGGGAAGCCTCTTGCCGAAAATGGTAGGGGGCTTTTTTGTGGCCATGACGGCTTGCAATAAGCCAGCGTGCGGGGAATAGTGCGGGAATGATTATGGAAGTAACAAAAAAAAGGGATTCAGATATTCTCTGAATCCCTTGTGTTTGTAAGTGGTAGCGGGGACAGGATTCGAACCTGCGACCTTCGGGTTATGAGCCCGACGAGCTACCGGACTGCTCCACCCCGCGTCACGATTCAGACACTATAGTTGGATGTGGTTGTGAAGTCAAGCGATAAGGTGAAGAGAGGTGTAAAACTTTGCAGGTGAGAATTTAATTATGGGTTGTGGAGGTTATCTCGGATTCGATGGGCAAAGGCATGTGGCGGTGAGGAGACTGTAAACGGGAGGTGAAAATTGAGTAAGGGATCCCTCGCGGTTGACAACAGCATGGACGGTAAATCCCTTGACCAGAAGTTTATCGTCTGCCTCTCTGGTAATGGCGTAATTAAAACGGCAGGAAAATTTTCTAAGTTCGATCATGGCGGTACGTATGGTCAACATGTCGTCGTAACGTGCCGAGGCCTTGTAACGGACATAGGACTCGACCACTGGTAAGATCATTCCCTGTTCCTCTAGTGACCGGTAGGTACACCCCGCGTCTCGCATTAACTCGGTTCGGCTTAATTCAAAAAAACGGAGATAGTTGGCGTAATAGACAACTCCCCCGGAATCCGTGTCGCCATAGAGTACTCGATAGTGACAAATATGCGCTTGATCCGGGAGGGGAATCTGAATCTGGGTCATGAGTTAACGTTGTAATAGGGTAGCGAAAAATTCCGCTCCGGATCGAAGGAGTGATCGTGAGTTGTTGGCGCTCTCCTCACAGTAGGTGCCACCGCAACCTGGAGCGGTATTTCTGGAGTCGAAAAGGGCGATGGGTACCGGCAGTGCGACGTGGGTCTTAAGCGCGATCGGGGTGTAGTGATCACAGGTGACAGCGACACGAAAATCTTGTCCTGACATGCCGTTGATAATTGGTTGAACGATTTTCTGATCAAAATCTTCAATAGCCTGGATCTTCTCCTTGATCAGACCTTGGTGGCCGGCTTCGTCCGGGGCTTCGACATGGACAAAGACCAGATCGTGACGTTCCAAGGCCTTGATGGCGGCATCAGCCTTGCCTTGATAGTTAGTGTCAAGGTAACCGGTGGCGCCAGGCACGTTGATTACCTCCATGCCGGCGTAAACACCCATACCTTTGAGCAGGTCGACTGCTGAGATCAACGCGCCGCTGATTCCGAAACGGCTCTGCATTGTTGGCAGGGAAGGGGACTTGCCTTCACCCCAGAGCCAGATGGCGTTGGCTGGATGGTGTCCGGCTTTGATCCGCGCGAGATTAACCGGATGGTCGGCCAGAATGGTGCGAGCCTTGGTGACCAGGGGGCCGAATATCGGGTGAGTGAGATATCCGTTCCAGAGGGAGGTGACATCGCAATCAGTATGGTCGTGTGGGGGAGTAGTGATAAGATTGTTGATTGTCTGGTTAATCACCAAGAGGTGTCGGTAGCTTATCCCGGGATAGAAGGTGACGCCAGGACGATTGAGTTCAGCGGCAAGGGCAGCGATCAGTTCGCCAGCCTCATGGGTGGAAATATGTCCGGCGCTGTAGTCGATCATGGTTGGTCGTTCTTGCTGATCGAAGGCCAAGGTAACTAGGTTGCAGCGGAAGGCGGTGTCATGGTCCGCAAGCGTTACATGTAAACTTGCCGCCTCCAAGGGAGCGCGTCCTGTGTAGTAATGCTCTGGGTTGTAACCTAACAGGGAGAGGTTGGCCACATCGCTACCGGGTGACATCCCATCAGGCACCGTTTGCAGGGTATGAAGTTCTCCTCTCATGGCGAGTGAGTCCATTGCCGGTGTGTGTGCTGCCTCAAGGGGGGTCTTGCCGCCAAGCTCAGCCAGCGGGAAATCCGCCATGCCATCCCCAACCAGAATGATGTATTTCATCTTTGGGCCTTCGCTTTATTCCAGAATCCGGATCTTGACAGTTTTTTCGGTGATAATATCCAGGGAGTCGATTTCATCAAGCGCTGCGCTTACCGCTTTTTCTTGAGCTGTGTGAGTTCGGATTACAATGGGTACCGGGCCAATGTCCTGTCGTTTCTTTTGGATTACCGATTCGATGCTGATCGCGTTTTTACCTAAGATGCCCGCGATTGCTGCGAGAACTCCAGGTTTGTCTACGGCTGAAATTCGGAAATAATAGGGGCAGCTGATCTTTTCCATGGGGGTGATGGTGCAATTTTTAATCTCCGCAGGGAGGAAGGAGAGGCTCGGCACCCGGCCCACACAGTCGAACGCTATATTCCTGGCGATATCGACAATATCGGCAACTACGGCGCTGCCGGTAGGCAATTTGCCTGCCCCCTGACCGTAAAGAAGGACATTGCCAACCATGTCACCGTTGAAGTTGATGCCGTTCATCGCCCCGTTGATGTTGGCCAGCAGATGATCATCAGGGACCATGGTCGGGTGGACCCTGGCCTCAATATGGTTGCCGTGGTTGCGGCTGATGGCCAGAAGTTTGATTCGGCAGCCGAATTGGCGGGCGAATTCAATGTCAATGGGCTTGATTCGAGAAATCCCTTCGATAGTGACATCGTTTAAGCTGATGTTGATACCGTAGGCCATGACCATCAGGATCACCAGCTTGTGGGCGGTATCGATCCCCTCGACGTCATACGTAGGGTCGGCCTCGGCGTAACCCTTGGCCTGGGCATCCTTGAGAACTGTGTCAAAAGCCAAGGCATGATCGGTCATCTGACTCAGGATATAATTGGCGGTGCCGTTCATAATGCCCATGATTGAAAGGATGGTGTTGGCTGCCAATCCTTCCTTTAACGCCTTGATTACCGGGATGCCGCCGCCTACCGAGGCTTCAAAACCGACTTCAACCCCTTTGGCGCTTGCCGCCTCGAAGATTTCCCGGCCATGGGTCGAAAACAGAGCCTTGTTGGCAGAGACCACATGTTTGCCCGCTGTGATGGCTTTGAGGATAAAGGTTTTGGCTGGTTCGATCCCGCCGATCAATTCGACCACGATATCAATTTCCGGATCGTTAAAGATATCGTCGGCGTTTCTGGTCAGAGTGCAGTTGTTGAATTGTTCAGGCAATGAGGAGATATTAATGTCCGCCACTGTTTTAAGGATGATAACAAGGTTCGTTTTTTTGCTTAGGGTAGCGGCCTGGGCTAAGAGGACCTCGGCAGTGCCGCTGCCGACTGTGCCAAAGCCTATGATGCCAACGTGGATTTTT
>VMSU01000118.1 GCA_013792005.1 Desulfobulbaceae bacterium | reverse complement strand
GCTCAATTTTTGTGGTTTCTGCCAATAAAGGCGAGTTCTGGACGTTTCAGCAGGACCTTGGTGTCGGGAGGCACGCTTTCGGTAAGCCAAATATTGCCGCCGATGACCGAACGGGCGCCGATGACAGTCTCTCCGCCAAGGATCGTAGTGTTGGCGTAGATAATGACATCGTCCTCGATGGTCGGGTGCCGTTTAATATTACGGTAACGTTCTCCGGCGTCATGGGGCAGGGATAAGGCGCCTAAGGTCACACCTTGATAGAGGCGGACCCGATTGCCGATTTCTGTAGTTTCGCCGATAACAATACCGGTGCCGTGGTCGATGAAGAAACTCTCCCCAATGGTCGCGCCGGGGTGGATATCTATGCCGGTCAAGGTGTGAGCATGTTCGGTCATGATTCTGGGCAGGTAGGGGACTTGTAGGCGATACAGGGTGTTGGCCATCCGGTAAATAGAGATGCCGAGTAGTCCAGGGTAGCTGAAGATGACCTCGTCTGGTCCCTTGGCGGCCGGATCGCCAGCCAGCGCTGCTTTGATGTCGGTGGAGAGGATGGCCTCAATTCGGGGGAGGTCACGGATGAATTCGAGAGCAATCTGGTGTCCTCGATATTTGCATTGGGTGCAGGATTGTTGAGTTCGGAAACAGTCGTGCTGCAGGGCCAGGACAATTTGTTTGCTGAGGTTGGCGTAAAGTTCCGTGGTTTCCTGGCCAATGACGTACTCGAGGTTGCTTCGGTTAAGAATGGTGGGCGAAAAATATCCAGGGAAAAGGATACAGCGGATTTTGTGGATCAAGCCCACCACGGACTCATGGGAGGGCATGGGGATTGGGCCTAACTGCTCAGTGGCCTCTTTGTGTTCCCAGGCATAGACGAGTTGTTGGACAACTTTAGGAATGTCGTCGTAGAAACGGCTGATCTCGTCTTCTTCGTCGATGCAGATATTGGCGGTGGGGAGTGTTATCATCGGTTTGTAAATGTTCCTCCAATCAAGAATATACCATAGGTCGCCCGGATTGTGGGCAGGATTTTGATGATGCTGCCCTTGCGTTCCTGGTTGTCAGTATTGATGGCAACCTCTTTTAGAATAGAGAATCCGGAACTCAGGGCAAAGGTCCGGAAGTCTTTGATCGTAATCACCCGAATGTTTGGGCTGTTGTACCACGAATAGGGGAGCTGACTTGTGGTCGGGGCTTCCCCTTGCCAAAAAAGTTGTAAACGGCATCTCCAGTGACTGAAATTGGGGAAGCTGACTACTACATTTTTGCCGATTCGCAGTAAGGTATTAAGTAAGGCTTCCGGTTCGTAAACTTGCTGGAGGGTTTGGCTGAGGATCACATAATCGAATGCCTGGTCAGCATAGTCCATGACCTCTTCATTGATGTCACCATGAATTACGGACAGCCCTTTGGTGATACAGTGCTGGATATTGTTCTCACTGAAATCGATTCCGGTACAGGCCGCTTCTTTTTTATCACGTAGGAAGCTCAGGAGTTCTCCTGTGCCGCAGCCGAGATCCAGGATTCTGGCGCCTGGCGGGATCCATGAGGCGATTATTTCAAGGTCAAAACGCATGAGAGTTGTTCTGTGTTGTGTGCGGACAGGATTTGTATCCGATCTGTTGGTTGAGGCTAAAGAAGATTAGGGTCATGTTCGAGTGATCTTTATACTTCAGAGATGGCAATGAGGCGATGGCTATGGATGGTATTCTTTGTTCATTCGGTCCAGGAAGCCGCTCAACATATCACTAAGACGGGGATTTGGCATTAGAAAGGCGTCATGCCCCCATTCAGCTTCAATTTCGCAGAAACTGACATCGATATTGTGTTTCTTCATGGCTTTGACCATGGCTTTGGACTTGCTGGTTGGATAGAGCCAGTCCGAGGTGAAAGATACCACCAGGTATCGGGCTAATGCTTTGGCAAAAGGAGATTGGTGGTCAACTGCCTGTCTGGTGGTCAGGTCAAAATAGTCGGCCGCCTTGGTGATGTAGAGAAAAGAGTTGGCGTCGAAACGGTTGACGAATTTGTTCCCTTGGTGACGCAGGTAGCTCTCTACTTGGAAGTCAGCTCCGAAATTAAAGGAAAAGGTGTCCTTGTTCTGGAGCCGACGACCGAATTTGTTGCGCATGGCGGTGTCGGAAAGGTAGGTGATGTGTCCGATCATTCGGGCTACCGCCAGGCCCATGTCTGGTTTCTTGTCACCGTAATAATTGCCGTCCCGCCAGTTGGGGTCAGCCATGATTGCCTGACGGGCCACCTCGTTGAAGGCGATAGCCAGTGCGGAATGGCGTTGGGTTGTGGCCAGAGGGATTGCTGAAAAAACCATCTCTGGGTAGCGGATGCTCCACTCAAGCGTCTGCATTCCGCCGATGGAGCCACCAATGATTGATAAAAGTTTCGTAATGCCAAGATGATCGATTAGTGCTTTTTGGGCATTTACCATGTCACCGATGGTGACCACGGGAAAAGCAAGCCCATACGACTTGCCTGATTTGGGGTTGATTGACGAGGGGCCAGTCGAACCCATGCAGCTGCCAAGGATATTTGAACAGATCACGAAGTAGCGATCCGTATCGATAGCTTTTCCTGGACCGACCATAATCTCCCACCAGCCAGCCTTGTCTGATCCTTGATGAAACCCTGCAGCGTGGGCATCGCCGGAGAGAGCGTGACAGATCAGGATGGCGTTGCTCTTGGCGTGATTCAGCTGACCATAGGTTTCGTAAGCCAGGGTGACTCTGTCAAGGGTATCTCCCCCTTCGAGCACCAGAGGGGAGGGAAGGGAGAGGGATTTCTTTTCGACAAGGCCGAGGGATTGACTCTGCATAGTGTGTAAGGGCTGCGTGGTGGGATGGAGGCTGATGTTCAACAGGATGTTATTTGAATGATTGAGCTACGCCTTTTTTTATTAAGCGACAGTCAAGGCGTGGTCCAGATCCTTAATAATATCCTCGATGTTTTCGATGCCGACAGAGAGTCTGATGAAAGATTCGGAAACACCGGCTTCTTGCTGCTGTTCTGCTGTCAGTTGCGAGTGGGTGGTGCTTGCAGGATGAATGGCCAGGGATTTAGCGTCTCCGACATTAGCTACATGCGAGAAGAGTTGCAACCCTTCGATGAAACGTCTCCCGGCGGGTACTCCGCCTTTGATTTCAAATCCGACCATGCCGCCAAAGCCGTGGCTCAGGTATTTTACAGCGAGGGCATGGGTCGGGTGGTCCAAAAGTCCGGGATAGATGGTTTTTTCAACCTTGTTGTGGGTGGTGAGAAAGTTGGCGACCGCCATGGCGTTTGAGGAGTGACGCTCCATTCTGAGGGCTAGAGTTTCAAGGCCTTGCAGAAACAGGAAGGCATTAAAGGGACTCATGCAGGGGCCAAGGTCGCGAGTGAACCGTGATTTCAGTTTTACGATATATGCCAGCTGGCCAAATTCTTTTAGGTAGTTAAGACCGCCTCTGTATGATGGATCATCTTCGGTAATTTCTGGGAATTTGCCACTGTCCCAATTGGTTTTTCCTGAATCGACAACTAAACCTCCGATTGATGTCCCGTGACCGCCAATCCACTTGGTGGCGGAATGGATAATGAGGTCAGCCCCAAAACGGAAGGGTTGGCAAAGGAAAGGGGTGGCAAAGGTGTTATCAACGACCAACGGGATTCCGGCCTCGTGGGCTACTTTGGCTACGCCGGTGATGTCGAGGACGTTCAGTTTCGGATTGCCGATGCTTTCGGCAAAAATAGCCTTGGTTGTGTGGTCAATGGCGTTTCTGAAGTTCTCAGGATCAGGGTCAACAAAACGGACATTGATCCCGAATTTTTTGGGAAACGTCAAGTCAAGAAGCGTGTAGGTCCCGCCATAAATTGTCTTCGAGGCGACAATGGAATCTCCACAGTTAGCAATGGTAAGAAGGGCCATGAAGGTTGCCGCCTGTCCCGAAGATAGGGCAGCTGCGGCCAGCCCCCCTTCCAGTGCAGAGATTCGAGCCTCCAACGCCTCGTATGTCGGATTGGTGAAACGATTATAGATTTCTCCGGGGAAGTCCGGGGCTTTCAGGGCAAAGAGATTTGCTGCTTGTTCCGTGCTGTTAAATACGTAGGACGCAGTCTGGTGAATAGGTATAGCCCTGGATCTGGTGGCAGGGTCTGGAGTGTAACCGCTATGGAGGGCCTTAGTGTTAAATCCGTATAAGTCGCTCATGGGAGTTCCTGTAGTGATGGTGTCGTGATGGGAAAAGGGAAGATTCTTACAGAAGGGAAGAGAGGACCTCGCACTGGCGGCATACACTCATTTTATCTTCCCAACTTTTTTTTGCCTGGCATTCACAAATAGTTCCGTTGATGAACCAACACAGTTTGCCCGCCTGGAATTCCCAGGCCGGGCAGTGCTTTCGTCGGTTGGCCGGGCATTTTTTTATCACCCAGCACGGTTTGGTTTTTGTCTCATCGATTCGAATGCGGGAGAGCAGAAAGAATATCTGTCGTTCCACGTGAGCAGGGATGGTTCTCCAGCCCTGCTCGTAACTGTGTACAGCCTTAATTGAAACACCAAGGAGTTCTGCCATTTGTTTTTGGGTTTTCCCCAATTTCTTTCTGGCTTCAAGGAATTCTTTGCTGGTCATACAGTTCTCGCGGGTTGAGGATGTTGGTTTGATTTTTTGACTTATTTTTTATGTAACTTTTTGTTTATACGTATATATTTTAATGTTAATCGTAGTTAGAGTAGTCCTCTTGGTGAGGATGTTTTGTTGAGAACATTCAAAAAATACCACAACGTGGTATTTTGTTCAAGTGCCTTTTGGTGAAGGCTGTGATGTAATAAATAACTCAACAGGGTGCAGTGGGACAATTTTATTGTCATTGGCGCTGATGTCTTTTAACATTTGCTAGTTATTGATCGCTTGGGATGGGTGTTTGTAGTGGGTCCAGCTGTGATGGTTCTGTTTCGCTCTGTATCGAACCTTCGGACTTTTTGAATCCTGTGCATATTAACGAAGCCATCGGGGATGTTTTTTGAGGGATCGCTACACAAAAGAAGGTTCTTGTGATATAAAAAAAGAGATTATCTATGCGGCAGCTTCTAACACCGAAGGACAAGTGAATGGTTCATGAAACAATTTTGATTGTTGATGACGATGAGGTCGTTAGTCGATTCCTACACGGGGTTCTTTCCCCGTTGTACAGTATCGTATCGGTATATTCAGCGTTTGAGGCTTTGATTCTTATTGATCAAGGGCTGAAGCCTGATCTGATCCTCTCTGATCTGATGATGCCCGAGATGGACGGATATGAGTTCTGTTCCCGGCTTAAACAAGATGAGAGAACCAAGGATATTCCGATTATTATGGTCACAGCTCTATCTCAACCGCAGCAAGAAGAAAAGGGGTTGATCCTGGGGGCAGCAGATTATATCAGTAAGCCGGTCAGAGTCGAGTTACTTAAGGCCAGGGTTAAAACGCATCTTCAGCTTAAGGCGTATCGTGAACATCTCCAAGCGTTGCTTGAGAGCAAAACCCACCAACTTATTGATAGTCAGAAGGAGCTTTGTGCCAAAGCTATTGAGGTGCGTCATCTCTTTGAGACCATGGGGGAACTCCTCGCCAGCCGTGATCATTACACCTCTGAGCACGCTCTCCGGGTAGCGGCGATTTCCGTCAGGATGGGTCGGGAAGTTGGTCTTGGCAGTAAGGATCTTGAGATCCTTGAGCTTGGGTGTTTGGTTCATGATATCGGCAAGGTTGCCATTCCGGATGATGTTTTGTTGAAGCCTGGGCGATTTGATAAGGAGGATCGTCAAATCATGGAGTACCACCCGCTGATTGGGGGGCAGTTATTTACTGATCGATTTGCGGATGGGCGGTTGGCTCTGATCATCAGGCAGCATCATGAACGACTGGATGGGAGCGGTTATCCTGATGGCGCCACGGGAGATGAGATTGACGATTTAGTGAAAATCGTCATGGTTGCAGATGTGTATGAGGCGCTTGTTGCCCGTCGTCCCTATAAACAGCCAATGAGCCGAGAAAAGGCGCTGTCGATTTTGCGCGAAGACGCCGATCAAGGCAAGTGTTTAGATTCAATGGTCCGGATTCTGGAAAAGGTCACTATTGACTGGGACCCCTTGCAGATTCATCTTGATTTGGCTTCAGGTTATCTGTCCAGTTTGGAGTTGTTTAGGCGCAAGACCTATTTCCGCGAGCCACTGAGTGATTTTTATAATTATCGCTATCTTGCGGCCCTTGAGGGTGCAGGAGGACTTTGTCGGGAGTCACAACATTATCACATAGTAAAAGCCGACTTCAATGAACTGAAAGAGCTGAATTGCCGTATTGGTTATGCCAAGGCAGATACGATTCTTGATCAAATAGGACATTTCTTTCATAACCTGGTTGAAGATACCTTGCTTGAATATGCCATTCCTATTAATGCCCTGATGCTGCTGCGTCGGGGGTCTGACTATTTGATTTATTCCGAGATCGATCCAGTTATTCTTGAAAAACTTGCAGGCGCTTGTCGGGAGGTACTTGCTGAGTCAAGTCGGCAATGGGAAATTAAGGCAACTATCAGTATTGCTTGTTTTGCCAAAGGAAAACGGGTGGATGACGCTCTTGAAGAGATCTATGGATATCATAATGAACCAGCTGGAGGGGCTCCTTGATCGATTTTTGTCGAATCTTTAGTCGGATACGAAGGTTGTTGAAATTTTGCAGAATGGGTCAATTGGTCCTAGGGGTGTTTGTTGAAGATTGAAACTATTGATCTTTCGCAATCATTTCCTCTGTCCAAGGCGAAGTCTTTTCCGGTTTTCAGCGGACTTGATTTTGTCATCGAGTCCGGATCATTTACGGTGTTGCTTGGAGAGTCTGGGTGTGGCAAGTCAACTTTGCTGAGTCTGCTGGCAGGGTTGATACCCATAACTAGTGGAGAGGTAAGGGCGGATGGAATTACTGTTACTGGTCCCTCCCCTGAGCGCACCATCCTTTTTCAGCAACCGAGTTTGCTGCCCTGGTTGACGGTGAAGGAAAATATATCGTTCGGCTGCCGCCTCCGGGGCGATAGAGATAATCTTGATGCCAGGGTGAACGACTTGATTAGACTGATCGGTTTGGTCGGTTTTGAGAACAGGCATCCGACCGAACTGTCTGTCGGCATGGCTCAGCGAGTTTGTCTGGCTCGGGCTTTGATCGGGCAACCGCAGCTCCTTCTTCTTGATGAGCCCTTTGGTTTTCTTGATATATGCAACAGAGCCAGGTTGCAGAACGAGCTGATTGGGGTTTGGCGTGAAAGAAGATTCACAATTATTCTTGTCACCCATGATGTTGATGAGGCGTTGATTGTCGGAGAAAAAGTGATCGTCTTAGGTGGCAGGCCTGCCGAGGTACTTTCAGTTCACGAGATTGATCTGCCGTATCCCAGGGATATCTCCAGTCATTCCTTCTTTACTCTTAGGGCGACAATTATTAATCAGTTACGAGCGGCAACTACTGTGGGCCCTCAGTTTCCGATTCATGAGGCGTGTGATGTCCGTAAATAGGCGCCAAATACTCAAAACAGCGGTTGGAGTGGCTGGTTCGTTGCTCCTGCCCTCTATGGGGAGGCGGGCCATTGCCCAGACCCAAAAGCGGCTTTCTATCGGATATCTTCCGATCACCGATGCCACGCCCTTGCTTATTGCCCATGCGAATGGATATTTCAAGGATGAAGGATTGATTACTGAACGGCCAATTCGGATTCGTAACTGGTCAAGCCTGGCGGAATCGTTTTTGGGAGGCAAGTTTGACGTAACTCATTTGCTCCTCCCGATGCCAATCTGGATGCGTTTCAAGAATCAAACCCCAGTCAAGGTCTTGGCGTGGGACCATACCAACGGCAGCGCGATTACGGTGCGATCAGATGCCGGGATCAACGGGTTTGAGGATTTGGGTGGCAAGCATATTGCTGTGCCCTATTGGTACTCGATGCATAACATCATCCTGCAGATGGGACTCCGGAAGGTAGGGCTTGTCCCTGTGATTCAGCCTCAGAGCTTGGCCTTAGCCAAGAATCAGGTAAATCTCTTTATCCTTTCTCCTCCAGAGATGCCTGCCGGTCTCGCGGGGCGCAAGATCGACGGGTATGTTGTTGCAGAGCCGTTTAATGCCTTGGGTGAGATCAAAATGAACGCCCGGATTATGCGGTTTACCGGGGATATTTGGCGGAATCACCCCTGTTGTGTAGTGGTGATGCTTGAAGCATTAATTAAAGAGGATCCGATATTCGTGCAGAAGGTGATAAATGGGATTGTCCGGGCGCAGTTATGGGTTAAGCAGAATCCTGTTCAAACGGCCCGCATTTTGTCTAAAGAAGGAGAGGGGTATCTGCCCGTTGACGAGCAGACTTTGCTCCGTGTTTTTACCCATTATTCGCTTGAGGAATACGGTGCTCCGGCCCAACCTACCGCTATTCGACATCCCTCCTGGCAGAATAGTCGGATCAGTTTTCAGCCATATCCCTATCCATCGGCGACCCGATTTATTGTGCAGGCTATGCGAGGTACGGAGATGGAGGGTGATCGTAGTTTCCTGTCGCGGTTGGATGCGGATTTTGTTAGCCGGGACCTGGTAGATGAGTCCTTTGTCAAAAGGGCGATTGATATGGTGGGCGGGGCGGGTATGTTTGAGGAGATCAATCTCGAGCATCCTTGGGATCGTCAGGAAGTGATTGATCTTTGATGAAGTCGATTGCCAAATATGTGGTAAAGCACCGGGGGGTGTGGGCTGATTGGAGTAATAATCGCTATGGCTTGCCGCACCTTTTGTTGGCGGCTGCGGGGATTGCCGGCTTCTTTTTGGTGTGGGCTATTGGTGGCAATTATTTGTTTAACAGGCCGCATTTTGGCCAGTTTTCAGGTTTTCTGCCCGTGGCGACGATTAAGGCATTGGGGAGACTTTTATTTGATCTTCAATTCTGGCCATCGGTTCTTGCCAGTCTTCGTCGTGTCACCGTGGGAATTGGCATTGCCTTTGTTCTGGGATTACCCTTGGGGTTGCTGATCGGATATTTCAGGCAACTGCGCACGGCCACCTATGTCCCAATTCAGTTTGTCCGAATGATCAGCCCTCTCTCATGGATGCCGATTGCCCTTCTGGTTTTTGCTACATTTGAATCCGCCATTTATTTTTTGATCACCATGGCTACAATCTGGCCTATCGTTTTAAATTCCAGTCTGGGAGTTTCTCGGGTTAACCCGCAATGGATTAGAATGGCTAAGAACCAGGGGGCTACAGATGTTCAAGTCTTATTGTATATCGTGGTCCCTGCCTCGGTTCCTTATATTCTTACCAGTTTGCGTCTGGCGCTTGGTGTCGCCTGGATTGTATTGGTGCCGGTGGAGTTTCTGGGGATCTCAAGCGGACTTGGTTATATCATCAATGATGCCAGGGATACCATGGAGTATGATCGTTTGATGGCAATAGTCATGGCCATCGGTATGATTGGTTTTATCTTGGATGGCAGTATTCAGTTGATACAGCGAGTCTTTCGGTGGAACTGGGTCGACTGAGAGAACGAAGGGGAGCAAAACGATGTAATATGTTTGGATAGCGCTTGGATCTGAGGATAGGTTCGGAGTTTCGTATCAGGTTGTCAGTGAGAATAACTTACTTTTTTTATAACTATCCAGTTCAATCCGCAAAATAAGCAGATGTCGGGAACTGTAACTGTCCAGCAGCGCTACAGATGCGCGAAATAAGCCTGCGAACTATAGCCCGTCTATGTGAGCAGGCTTATGACAAAGCAGATGTGGTGTTGCTGGATAGTTACCTTTTTTTCTGTGTCTTTAATCGCTACCGAGGGCTTCGATGATTCGCCCTTGCTCCACACACTCTGCCACGAGCCGTTCTGCAACTTCTAAGGCCTTGGCCGCCACTGCTATTTTCTCTGAAACAAAATCGTTATCTCCAAGCTCCAGGCAGGTTTTTTGCCATAACTGCTTTGCGGTTACTGTTTGACAGTGTAACGCTGATAGCACTTCTTTTCTTTTCTCGTGCTGCTGTCGTTCTATTTCGATCATTGGCAGTAGGCGTTGCACCGAGAATTCCACCAACAGGTCTCGCGAGGTGTTAAACACTTTCGAGGCCTGCTCAAGAGAGTCTAGCGATCTTCGGCTGATCACATACGTTTTCTGGATTCTTTTGTTGTTGGATCTGTCTGCTTTATTAAGGGTTGTTTTCATTGATTCCAAGGCATTCATGTCGTCAATCAAATGATCAAAAAGCGATTTTTGTTTGATGCCGAGATGCGCAGCAACGAGGCTGACTGCATCGATGGTATCCTTTGGAAGTTTGAAGGTAGCTCGTACTGATTGCTTGCCCCGCAGGTTATTTGCCGTCGTCATTGCCAACCCTATATCGGCGCTGTTGCTTGGCGTTTTGTCATGTTTCATGGAGAGTCTCGTGTGGGTTTAGTTTGAGCGAGTAGTTTTTGTTGGCGCTAAGGTTGTCGGTTTGCTGTTGACAGTTAATGGGCCTTGCCACTGGCTGATCATGAACTGAGATTGTGCACTATTATGATAAATTATGACTGACCATAATCCTTAAAATCGTCAACCTGAACTGGTACTGATTATACAGTAATTTTTTCATTACTGATTGTCAACAAACAACAAATAGTAATGAAAACTTTTTGTGACATGGCGCTATTGACATTAAGCGAATAGTCATTACTTTTTAATTACCGGGAGGAGCCGGTAAACATCGGAATAGGTAGGACTAAGATGTTTGGGGATTAAAAGAGTGAAAATGAAAAGAAAAAATGAGGAGGATGCTATGGAACTGATGAAATGGAACCCAACGAATGAACTGAGGAATTTTAACAGACTATTAACACACTTCTTTGAGGAGCCATTCTTGCCGTCTGAGAGGCAGGAGGTTCAGGAACGGGTTTGGGCGCCGAGGGTTGATATCTACGATACAAAAGAGGCCTTTATCATTAAGGCAGAGCTGCCAGGTGTAGAAAAAAATGATATCAAGATCGACGTTGATGGTCGGGTACTGAACTTGAAAGGAACACGCAAGGTCGAAACAGAAGAGAACGAAAACTCGTATTATCGCCGCGAGATGTTTGTTGGATCCTTTGAAAGGAGTTTCACCTTGCCGGAAGCTGTGGATCCTGGATTAATCAAGGCCGAGTATAAGGATGGTATTCTTCATCTGGAAGTTCCAAAGCCGGAGGAACGGAAGCCGAAGCAGATCTTAATTAGTTAAGGTAACTCCACATAACAACCGGTAGTAAAAGCGGTTGATACCAAGGGAAGGCCGGATCCTGAAAAGGTTCCGGCCTTCCCTTTTTTCATTTAGGCCCTAGGAGCCTGTCGGACTTAGAGAATCGTAGCGAAAATTCGTAAAATTGTGACCAGATATTCATGAATTTGAGGCGAATAGCAGGGCTATTTAACGAAAATTCATGGAGATATGGGCCGGTTTTACGAATTTGCAGTAG
>VMSU01000117.1 GCA_013792005.1 Desulfobulbaceae bacterium | reverse complement strand
GAAATATAAAGATCGTACTTGCCATAGCGCTCATCAGTCTGCTCTGTTCTTCCTGTGCTGGAAGGCCTGAAGTCGGGATTACGGAGGATACTCTCTATGAAAAACCGATGCCTAAGGTGGAATATGAGTATGAGCTGGGACCGGGAGATGTTTTAGAAATCATCTACCATGATACCCCTCAGCCTGATACCAAGGAGTATCATTTGTCTGTTGGTGATATTCTTAAAGTTGAGTGTGAACACCACACCGAAATTAATCGCGATGTCACTGTCAGGCCGGATGGTAATATCACCCTGCCCCGTGTTGGCGATGTTAAGGTCCTCGGCCTGTCCACCAACGCTATTCGGGATACATTGACTACACTGTTCAGTAAGGATTTTAGGGATCCTCGCATTACTGTGACTGTAATTCAAAGCAACCGGGCCATTGATTATCTGAAGATCGCAATCACCACTTCGGAGCGCGGTCAGAGTAAACTCAGCGCCGTTCGGCCGGATGGATATCTCTCCATGCCGATTATCAATGATGTCATGGCCCGAGGCAAGACCCTGCCCGAGTTAAAGCGGACGATAACTGCAGAGTATGACAAGATCATCGACAACCTGACCTTGTCCATTGTCTTGTGGGAGATGAAGGCCAATCTGGTTTACGTCACAGGGGAGGTTGCCAAACCCGACTATTATCTGATGGAAGGGCCGAACACGGTCAGTCAGGTCATCTCACGGGCCGGAGGATTTCTTGATACCGGTGAAAAGAAGACTGTTCTTGTAATCAGCCGCGACGAGCAACGGCGGCCATGGGGACGGATAGTGGATATGGCAAGGGTGTTTTCGACCGGAGACATGAGTCAGGATGTGGTGCTACAGCAGTATGATGTGGTGTATGTGCCTAAGAGTGCCATTGCCCGTCGGGATCTTTTTGTCGAACAATATATTTCCCGGTTACTCCCTTCCTTTTTCACAGCTGGATATAATGTTGGTGGGACGCTGCTCAACCACTCCCCCGTTCTTCGATAATCGTTTTATGTGAAGGAATTGCCAATGGCTATTACCCGATTGCAGTCAGCACGAGATTTTTGCCGTATATGGTTTTTTTGGAAGAAGCAGGCAGTGTTTGTGTTTTTACTTATTGTCGGCCTGGCCATGATCTATGCGTATAGCGCCACGCCTAAGTATGAAAGCACGGCTCAGGTTCTGGTGTTGCCCAAGACCTATGAAGGAGAGGTGATTTCGGCGGGCAACGAGGAGAAACGGATGGCGCCGGTGACCACTCAGGATATCTATACCGAGATGGAGTTGTTGGGGAGCAAGGTTGTAATGCTCGATACGGTAAAGTCGTATGGTTCTACCGGGGCCAATCTTGATAGTCATCGCTCCGTGCTGGGGGCAATTACCTATCCGGTGCGACTGATCGTCAATGGGTTTCTTCGAGTGCTTCAATTGACGCCTCCTGCGGCTTCAGAAGAGAGTTCGCAGGTGATGCAGCTGAAGAGGTCGATAAAAATTGAACCTATTGTCGAGTCCTCGGTGATCAGCATTGCCATGAGATCTGATAATCCCGGGAGGGCGCAGGATACACTTTCCAAGGTTCTGGAAACGTATATGCAGCATCGTTCCACAGTCTTTACCAAGAAAGATGGGCTGAATTTTTATTATCAGCAGGCAACGGATTACAAAATTAAACTGGATGATGCCGAGAAGTTGTTAACTGAATTTCAGCAGAAAGAGGATATCGTTAATCTTCAAGTCCAGAATAAATCTAATATTGAACTGCTGACCAAGTTTAAGAATGACCTGAAGGTGTTGGAGATATCCTATGATGAGTCAGCCAGTCGCGCTACGATGCTTAAACAGAGGATACTCGACGATCATAATGATATCGATGGCAATTTGACCAAGGAGATGCGGGAAATCCCCGCAGTTATCGAATTAAACAAGGGGATTGTACCCTTGTTGATCACTCAGAGTGAGATCAGTCAGTCTTTTACTACAGAAAGCCGCGAATACAAGGATATCAATAATCAGATTATCATGCTCCGTGGGGCGATCCGCGCAGAAATCGAAAAGGCGATCAAGACCGATGAGCTGGAACTTGAGAGTATGAAGATCAAGATCGATGCCCTGCGGCAGCAGATTGATCTCTTCCGCACCGAGGCGAGGGATCTTAATCAGAAGGAAAAACGGTTGAATGAGTTGCAGCGGCAGGTTCAATTGTATCAGGACAGCTATCTGCTCTACACCAGAAAGGCCGAGGATGCCAAAATCTTCACCCAAAAGTCATCTCATGACTTGGGTAATGTCAGTATATCGTCCCAGCCGAGTCTGCCGGAGCAGCCAGTTGCCCCTAATCGCTTGTTGTTGTTGATGTCATCGATCTTTGCGGGGGTGTTTGCCGCCTTGTGCTTGCCCTTCATTCTAGAATCCATCGACAATAAACTGAAGACTGCCGATGATATTGAAAAAATTCTCGGTCTGCCGGTGGTGTGCACGTTCTCTGAGATAAGTTGAACTTACTAGCGCAACGTATGTAATCGTTCACCAGAAGCGTTGAACGTGCGGATTTCACCGGACTGTAAACGTTTACCGGGCACCCCAGATGCGCGAAAGCGGTCTGCGAAGTGTGCTAGTTGCACATGAGCAGGCCGCTTTCGCGCAGATGGGGTGCCCGGTGAACGTTTACCAACGTATTTGAGGTGGTTGAGAGGGAAGAAGGCCAAGTGATTTGTTATCAGCAGTACCGCATCCATGGCTAGTTAAGGGAGTCTGGAGATTATTCTAATGCACGAAGGGATTGAGGTAATGGCAAAAACATTTGAAGTGATGCAAAAACAGGGTTTTTCTCCTCCATCCTTGGGTGGATTTCAGGACCTTAAGAATAGAAAACAGCTTGGGGATCTCACTAAGACGATTTTTAATTTGCGCTCGAAGAATCAGAGCAAGGCATTTGTTTTTGCCTGTTGTCGTCCAGGTGAGGGCGTGACCACAATTGTCGCCAATCTGATCACGTATTTTACTCATTATCAACCCGACTGCAAGGTGCTCGTTATCGATGCTAATTTTCAGTCTCCCTCCCTGCATCATAAGCTCAACCTGAGCCAGGGTCCCGGATTGGCAGAGATTCTTCATGGGAAAAGTATGGTGGGAGTGGTCCAGGAATGGGGGGGCAATGGTGCAATTCATGTGTTAACCTGTGGTGATGGCTATAAAGATCTGGCCGGCAATATCTCGCAGGTAAGATTTTCCGCCTTCCTGGCGGAGGCCAGGAACCATTATGACTGTATTATTATTGACTCTTCGCCAATCATGGCTTCAACGCAAACCTTGTCTACCGCCGCTGCGGCTGATGGGCTTTTCTTAGTCGTTCAGTCCCTTAAGGTTCAGTCTGAGGTAGCGCTTAAGACAAAATCACTGCTCGCCAATAATGAATGCGAGATATCCGGGGTGGTTCTGAACAGGGTGCAGCAGGTGATCCCTGCGTGGATGTATAGGCTCATTTAGCATGGCCTCTCTGCTCCTGCTCTTTGTCGGAACGTTTATTTTTGCCGTCAGCGCTCTTGCTTTCTTTAAACCAAAATATGTTTTTTTCTTGCTGTTGGTTTCAAGGCCCATCATCGATCATTTCGGCTCTTTAAAGGAGATTTCGCTACCATTCCTGGGGACTAATGCCATTCAGGCCATTGGAGTGTTCCTGCCTTTTATTTTGATCCTCTCCTGTTTCCTCAAAAAGCTGGATGTTGCTCATCGGGATATCTTTTTTTTCCGAGAGCGATTGGCCAACTATTATTTACTATTTGTCCTGGCCTGTATTCCGGCGCTTCTTGTCTCTGCTCAGCCTGTGCTTCATCTTGGCGACTGGCTGAAGTTTTTGACCTTGTGGGCTATATTCGTCTTTGCTCACAATTTTCTTGAAACAGAGGAGGATTTTCGGCAGGCGATGTTTTGGGTCATTATTGGTTCGTTGTATCCCTTGGGGATGTTCCTTATTGATTTTGTTACCGGGAATACTGTACGGATCGGGGGGCTTTTACGGATACTCGGCGGGTATTATCAGGAGAAGAATATCTTTGCCGCCGATCTGTTGACTTGCTTTGTCCCCGCCTATCTCTATTATTTGGTGGTAATTCGGCGAACTTTGGTTACCTGGTTGATTGGGCTGGGGTTTGTCTTTCTGATTGTCTGCATTGCTGCCACAAATTTCAGAACCAGCATCGCTGCAGCCCTGATTATGTGTCTGTGCTTTTTGTTGTTTAGGAAAAAATATACTGCCGTTTTAACCATGGTCGCAGTGACGGTCTGTGCGTTTCTGGTTATGCCGGAACTGCGGGAGAAATTTTATCCGGCGCTGGCTGCCTTGTTGAGTATTGGCGACTTGATGAGCACGAGGCCAACGATCAGTGATCCTCTGATCTCCACTCGGTTTGGTATTTTCCGAACTTTGATTACCACGGTGTTGCACAGGTTCTCTGTCGGCAATTTTATCACCGGTTATGGCTATGCCCTTCCGCTTAAGTCTTTTTGGGTCGATAGCGCCCACATGGAGTTTTTGCAGCTCTTCTTTCGCTATGGGGTGCTTCCCGCACTGTTGTTTTATTGGTTTCTTCTGGCAACTTTACGGCGGGGATTTCGCTGTCGGGAGGATGAGTTGTGTCAGGTGATCATGGCCTTTATTGTCGGCTTGACCTTTGTTTCCTTGATGGGGAATCCGTTCAGCAATGTGCGGGTATTGTGGTATCTGGGGGTTTATGTGGCCATTTTAAGCAAGCGGTCGTGTGCTGAGAGGGCCAGTTGTTAAGAGGGGTGATTTCCTCTCCCTTTTGGTCAGGGGTTAATTGACGATGGAACGAGATGTTCTATTGAGTCGTCTCCGTGATATGGCGAGTAGGCACAAGACCTTGTTTCACAATTTTTCTTTTCTCTCGGTTCTGCAGTTTTTTAACTTGGGATTGCCTCTTCTGACCTACCCTTATCTGATTCGGGTTATGGGTGTCACGAATTACGGGCTGGTTATTTTTGCTCGGGCCTTTATTGAGTTTTTCATCATGGTGATTGATTTTGGCTTTAATGTCCCTTCCGCCAGAAGTGTGTCAATTAATCGTCATGATCCGGAAAAACTTTCTGAGATTGTTTCGGCTATTTTCACTCTTAAAATAGCAATCTTTGGGGCCTGCTATCTGGTGTTGCTTGTCCTGGTCGCCATTGTCCCACAGCTCGGTTCTCATAAGGAACTCTATCTCCTCACCTTGGCGTTAGGCTTCGATGGGATACTCTATCCCATCTGGTTTTTTCAGGGTCAGGAAAAAATGCAGTTTATAACCTATGTCGAAATCACCTCGAAGCTCACCTTTGCCGGACTTATTTTCGTTTGTATCCGTGGGCCGGAAGACTACCTCTGGTATCCTGCTCTTCAGGTAATCGGGACCTTCGTGGGCGGCATTTTTTCGTGCTATCTCATTTTTGGTAGATTTGATGTTCGCTTGCGACCAGTCAAACTTTCTGTTCTTCGTCGGTACGTCAAGGAGGGGTACACTTTTTTTCTCTCTAAGGTCGCAGCGACTATTCAGGAGAGGACTAACACCCTGATGGTTGGGACATTTCTGGGGACAACGGAGGTGGCCTATTATGATTTGGCCAATAAGATCATCAGCATTGCCAAGATTCCCTTTTATATTTTGAATGAGACGATTTATCCCCAGGTCGCCCGCAACCGGGACATGCGTTTTGTCAAGAAGGTGATCCTGGCCAGTTTCGCTCTTGCTGTTGTGCTCTATCTTGTCATTGCTGCCTCTTCCAAGACAGTGATCATGATCCTGGCCGGGAAAGAACTCCTGGCCGCGCAGCCGCTATTTTATCTGCTGGGCTTGATCCTGCCGGTGATCGGAATTTCTTATCTGTTGGGAAACAATATGCTGGTGGTTATGGGGCATAGCCGTCAGTCCAACTTCAGCGAAATTCTTAGCACCATTTTCTTTTTAATAACGGTCTTGATCCTCTTTCTCGGGCAGTGGGTAACGATGGTCACCTTGATCTTGGCGTATCTGGCTGCCAATGTGTTTATTCTCGTGTATCGCTTCTATTATTGTCGAACCCTGCATCTCCTTTGAGTCCTCAGGCTGACGGTGATCAGTTACCGGTTTACGGGGAACTGAATTATGGTCACTCATGGATCATGGCAAGATGTGTAATGCCAGTGAATTAGCCGCCATCCTCAGGGCTTATTGACCGGTAACTGTTAACCGTAAACCGATAACCTGAGTAGTTATGTGATATGAAAGTGGCATATCTTATCATAGCCCATAATCAGCCGGGCTTATTGGCCCGCCTGGTCCGTGCCTTGGATTGTGAGTGGGCCCGGTTTTTTATCCATGTTGATGCCAAAGCGGATCTCGCTCCCTTTCGGGACCTTCTTCAGCGCTGCGATAATGTGATTTTTTTGTGGGGGGAGCAAAGAGTCAAGGTATATTGGGGAGGGTTCAGTCAGGTTCAGGCGACGCTTAATCTACTTGAGGCGGCAGAGGATTTTGATGGGGACTTTTCGAGATACTGTCTCTTGAGCGGCAGTGATTTTCCGATCAAGCCCCTGGCTGCGATCAAGGAGCAGTTTGCGAGTGATCGGGAGTTTATGAGGATTGACCGTCGCCTTGACAGGGCAAGTGAGGTGTCTTGTCGTCACACGCGAGCAATCAGCCGCTATTTTTTCCTCGATTTGCCCTTACCCCGCTGGATTAAACTTCACCTGTTGTCTGGATGGATACCTCGCTCGGCCTATCCAGGGATGCCTCTGTATCACGGCGCTCAATGGTGGTCTTTGACCGGGGATTGTGGCCGGTACTTGGTCAGGTTTGTGCGGGAGTATCCTTCATACAGCTCATTTTGTCGTCATGTCCTTGCCCCTGACGAGATCTTTTTTCACTCCATTGTTAAACACTCTCCTTTTGCTCAGTCGATCAGTCATGATTTTGAGCGGGCAGGTAAGCTTGCCGAGTTTTATGCCTTAAACGATCATGGCTGCCACTATATCGATTGGAACGCGCAGCAAAAAGTCCTGCCTAAGATTCTGACCAGCCAGGATCTTGGGGCCCTCAGGCATTCTAAGGCGCTGTTCGCCAGGAAATTTGATTCTATCCAATCCCTTGAATTAGTGCAGATTCTTGAGAATGAGGTGATGGGTAGCCATGGAAATTTGTCGACTTCTTCCGGTCCCACATCATGATGAGGACCAAAGGGCCAGCAATTACCGTATTGATGCCGGCGCACAATGCGGCCTGGTATGTCCGGGAGGCGGTTGCCAGTATCCTGAGTCAGACCTTTCAGGATTTTGAGTTGCTGATCATTGACGATGGTTCCGTTGATTCCACCTCAGCAGTGATTGAGTCGATATCTGACAGCAGGATCAGGTTGGTTCGCAATTCGAAGAACCTAGGGCTTATTGCGACCCTGAACAAGGGGATTGAGTTGGCTCGAGGACGCTATATTGCCAGGATGGATGCCGATGATATCTCTTTACCTCGTCGGTTTGAGTGGCAATATCAATTGATGGAGCGGTCGCCTCAGGTCGTGGCTTGCAGTGGCTGGTCGGTCGATGTCTGCCCGGGAGTGTGGAATAAGTACAATTTTCGGGAGGCAGACCATGACACCCTTCTGGGCAGGATGTTTGTCGAGTCGCCTCTCTCCCACCCTGCTTCATTTATCAGGAGGTCCACGTTGCTCGAGAGCGGTATTCGCTATGATACTCGATATGCCCATTGTGAAGATTACAGGTTTTGGTTTGACCTTTCCAAGGTGGGCAGGCTCTCTAATGTGCAAAAAATGGTGTTACGTTACCGAGTGGTTGAAACTTCCGTGTCGCAGCTTCATGGCGAACAGCAGGCGGCAACGGCCAGGAAGCTGCGAAGGGAAATTGTCGATGATTTTTTTCAGAAGCGTGGTGTTTCCATAACCATACCAGAGCAGATTACCTCAGGATATCTGCACGAGTTTATAAAGCTCTATGATACTCCGACCCCAGCGGGAGTAGTTGCCCGTGAAATGTACCTCAGGCAGTTGAGCTTTTTGCACTACAGTCTGTATATGTCGCAACAGGACTATGACCTGCCGGCCCTTTTTCGATTTCTTGCCTCGGGCGATTATTTGAGATATGGCATTCGGGGCAAGAGGGCGGCTAAAATTGTGGTCAAACACCTTTTTCCCCGACGGTTTGAGGCGCTGTTGTAGTGTGTGATTATCTGTTTTCCTCTCACGATGATTCGTATCAGGTAAAACCGTGGGCCATCAGTTTGAAGCGCGGGAAGCAGGTGTCTGCTCCGATGCCAAAACGGTACAGGTGGAGATGGTGAGTGTCTTGATAATTCAGACCGTGTTCCATGTTGACTGCGGCAATTATTCCGCAATGGGTAAGTATCCTGGTGGTAGTGGAGTCATGGTCTGAGGGGGCGCCATTTGGGTAGGCGAAAAAACGGCAGGTCAGGTCGGTGTGTTGTTCTACACCATGTTTGGACAAGGTTATCTGTTCATATTGTTTATCCGGGGTGAGACGGCTGAGGATGGCATGGGTGTGGGTGTGCCCTCCGAATTCAATCAGGCCGGAATCCTTCATCGTTCTAATTGAAGTTGGGTCCAGCATCCGGAAGGGCGAGTTCCGGGAGACAGGTGAGTCTCTCTCTACGCCAAGTATTTTCTGTAGATTGGCCAATTCATGAAGGAGGCGATCAAAGGGCAGGCCTTTGAAGGCATTTTGCAGCCATTTTGATGCCTTTGCCTTTCCGGCAGGAGTGGTCAGATTAAATCGTTGTCCCTCCCAGGAGAGGGAGGTTATTTTTGTCTCCGCGAGCGCCATGTAAATACGGCAGAACCAGAGGGTGCGATCGGTGCCAATTCGGTCAGTCACCAGGAAAATAGTGGCCGGGGCATTGAATTCCTGCAGCACTGGGAAGGCGATATCGTAGTTGTTCTGGAATCCGTCATCAAAGGTGATGACAGCGGTTGGCCGGCGGATTGTACCTTGGTCAAGCATTTGAATGGCGGTGGAGAGTGGGACGAGATCAAACCTGTCCCGCAGGTAGGATACGTGCTTGCGGAACTGGCTGGCCTCGACAAAGCACCACTCCTCAAAAGGCATGGGGGTTTTGGTTACCCCATGGTAGGAAAGGATGGTAAGCCCTTTGCGGTGCAGCAGCTTTTGGGCTAAGG
>VMSU01000116.1 GCA_013792005.1 Desulfobulbaceae bacterium | reverse complement strand
TGGCGCCGGGTTAAGAAACATGGTTATTGTCCAGCCTTCTGGGCCGCCATCTCTTCTTGCTTGGCACTCAGAAGATCGCCAATAGTGGATGGAGTAGACTGCTTCTTCTGATACTCTTCAACAACGGACTCCTCAGTGTCGGACAGAGCCTTGATGGAGAGACCGATTTTGCGGTCCTTGGCCGAGACGTTGATGACCCTGGTCTGGATGGTGTTTCCTACCTTGTACACACCGACAGGGCTGTTGATTTTTTCTTGACTGATTTCGGAGACATGGACCAGGCCTTCGATTCCCTCTTCAACCTCGACAAAAATTCCAAAGTCAGTGACGTTGGTGATCTTGCCTTCAACCATGCTGCCGATCGGATATTTGGTGATTGCTTCTTGCCAAGGATCTGGCTCGAGTTGTTTGATCCCCAGAGAGAACCGTTCGTTCTCGCGGTCAATCTTGAGGACAACAGCTTGAATGGTTTCACCCTTGTTGTATTTCTCTGAAGGGTGCTTGATTCGCTCGGTCCAAGACAAGTCTGAGACATGAATCAGTCCATCTATGCCTTCTTCTATACCGATAAAAATACCGAAGTCTGTGATATTTTTGATTTTACCCTCAATGATGGATCCAACGGGGTAATTTTGGGCTACGAGATCCCATGGGTTCTGTTGGAGTTGCTTCATGCCAAGGGAGATACGCTTAGCGTCGGCATCAATATTTAAGACCACGACTTCGACTTTGTCGCCCATGGCAACCATCTTCGACGGGTGTTTGGCCTTCTTGGTCCAAGACATTTCTGAGACATGGATCAGACCTTCGACGCCCTCTTCAAGTTCGGCAAAGACGCCGTAGTCGGTGATGCTGACCACACGCCCAACCGTTTTGCTGCTGACAGGATAACGATCTTGGACTGTTGACCAAGGATCCGCCTTGAGCTGTTTGACGCCAAGGGAAACCTTGTCGTGTTCCTTGTCGTACTTGAGAATTTTAACTTCGATCTCTTCGCCGACCTTGAACAGTTTGGAAGGGTGAGAAACCCGGCCCCATGAAAGATCGGTGATATGGCAGAGACCATCCAGGCCGCCCAAATCAACGAACACACCGTAATCGGTAATGTTGGTGATGGTGCCCGTGACCGTTGAGCCTTCGATCAGGCTCTCACGCATGGATTCACGCAGTTTGCTTCTTTCTTCTTCCAGGATTGCCCGGCGAGAAATAACAACATTGTTGCGTTTACGATTATATTTAAGGACCTTAAAGTCATAGGTCTGGCCGATCATGGCATCAAGATCCTTGACCGGACGCAGATCGATCTGCGAGTAAGGCAGGAAGGCTGGAACACCGATATCAACTGAGAGGCCACCCTTGACCCGGCTTTCGATAGCGCCTTGAATGACACCGTCATCTTCGGAAATCTTGGCGATGGCTTCCCATACCTTAATGCCGATAGCCTTTTCGCGAGACAGACGCAGGCCGCCTTCACCTTCGCGCTTTTCGACAAAGACTTCAAAGGTGTCGCCTACTTTGACTTCAATAGTCTCCCCTTCGTTTCTGAACTCGGAAAGGGGTACAGTGCTTTCTGACTTGTCACCGATATCGATGATCGCGGCATTGCCGATGAGCGCGATTACCGTACCATGGACAACATCGCCCACTTTGGCGACCTGCATGTCCTCGCCTTCCCCGAAGAGTTCGGCAAAACTTGCGGTGTCACTGATGTCGCTGAACTGGTGAGCGGTTCTTGCAAATACGGAATCTTTGGCATTACTGCCAGGCGTTCCGATGTCGGCCTTTTGCGTTGTGTTTGGTGTTTCCATGAAAGACAATCCTCCTATGATGGTTTTAAGGTCGCACTATATACCAAACAGTCGACGCAAAAACAACCTTTTTTGAGTGATAGTCGAAGGATGACCGTTTTGGAGGGGTGGGGATCAAGCCGAAAAGAAATCTTTAAGGATTTTGGCGTGGTCAAAGACCAGAGGGGGCAGAGATTCTTGGGTGAAAATTCGTGCTTCGGCGGCATCGTCGCCTCCTGTCGGCAGGCCGCTGGCTGTAGCGATAAAGACGGTGGATATGGTATGACGCCGTTGGTCGCGACTGGGGTCGGAGTAGGTCTTAAATTGTTTGTGCAGGCAAATATCAAGGCTGGTTTCTTCTTTTGCTTCTCGGATAGCTGCGTGTTCCAGTGATTCGCCGTAGTCTACAAAGCCGCCGGGGAGCGCCCAGCCTAAGGGTGGATAGCGGCGCTTGACGAGGACGATGCCGTTGTTGATCTGAATAATGATGTCGACTGTCGGCACTGGATGTTTTGGTGTTGGGATACTGTGGCCGCACTGAGGGCAGTTCATGTGCATAGAGCCTCAATCTCACGCCACGATGAGACCGATGGCAGTTGATGGCGACCCAGATTCCAGGGTTGGTTGAAGACCAGGGGGGAAAATCCCTGCTGCTTGAGGTCGACACACGTCTCTGCCCGGTCATCAATAAAGTACTGGAGTTTTAAGTCCTTGAGGTAGACGGCTTTCTTGTCGTGGTCGCCCATGGCGATAAGGTTGACCTTGGCGAAAGTTGTTGGGCCAAGGATATATTTAAGCCAGTTGGCGATAGGGGGGTGTAATGGCCGAGCGGTTATGAAGGTGAGTGGCGCTAAGCGGGAGAGGGTGGTTAGGACGGAGACGGAGTCCGGCATCGGCTGCAAGTCGGCATTGATGGGGTCCTCAAGGAGCGAGGCAAAGATACTGTCGATGATTTCAGGAGCAATGGGCAGGCATTTAGCTACATCAAACTCGGTAATGTGGGCGGTAGTGAATTCGTTGATGCCGTGTCGCTCTTGGGCCAGACGAAAAAAGGCTTCGGCTGTGTCGGCAACGACTCCGTCAATGTCAAAAGCGATAAGTTTCGGGTCAATTTTTTTCATAGTGAGGGTGGATGTTGAGCCAGAATATTCAGGCCGAAGGGGTGTGGGCCGAAGTCTGAGGGTTTCTTAAGCTAGAGAGTATCTGGTTATGGTTATATAATGTATGGCCATTTTTATCAGGCGAGAGGGAACAGTCGTGCAAAAAAACTAACGGGTTGGCTATATAGTTGGGCTGTTATGCAAGGCGCGGTGTGTCTGTTGCGAATGAGCCCATATATATGGTATAATGAGCGTACAAAAGCGTGCTGTAATGCAACCGCGTGGACTTTTTACGACGCACATCAATAGGTAACGCTCTTGACAAATAGAGTCAAGAGTTGCATTATGCCAAATTCTATTAATAGTACAAGGCGGGAGCCGGTGGACGCCCCCAATAAAGGTTGGCGTTCCATGATAAATGCTTCAAACCGTACGTTGTTATCCTGGTGGATCGGCAGCGTTATCTTGATCTGTGGAGTTTTTGAATGAAATTACCTTCGTTGACCATAGGGGGCCTGACGGCGCCCATACCTTTGATCCAAGGCGGCATGTCCATTCGGGTTTCAACCGCTGCTTTGGCAGTGCCGGTGGCCGAATGCGGCGGTATCGGTGTTATCGGCGGCTCCGGTATCCCTGTTGACGAGTTGAAGGCGGATATTATTAAGGCCAAAAAGAGCACTAAGGGGAT
>VMSU01000115.1 GCA_013792005.1 Desulfobulbaceae bacterium | reverse complement strand
CGGTGTGCAGGTCCAAGGAGCCAACCAATTTGGAAAAAGTAAAGCCTTTGCGCAGAACATCTCCAAGTTTTTCTTCGCTCTTGCCGTTCTCTGTGCCACCCCGTGGCTCAATCTCGTAGGGAATACTCTGATCTGGCTGGCTGTCATCCTGGCTTCAGTCTCCGTCGGGATCCGGGCTCTGCCAAATAAAGTTCAATCATCGATTCAAGCCACAATCCCGCAAATTCTTACCCTGTGCAACCTTGGCGGCGGATTACTGGCCATCTGGTATGCCACCCAAGGACAGCTCATCCTCGCGGTCGCCTGTAATTTCGCTGCCATGATTTTCGATCTAATCGATGGCGCCGTAGCCCGTAGACTGGGAGTATCAAGCTCTTTCGGCAAACAGTTTGACACTATCGCCGACATGATCAGTTTTGGGCTGGCCCCGGCCATCATGGTCAATGCCAAAATCGGCTGGACCCCTCTCTCCATGACTTTAGGGGGACTATACGTCATTGCGACCCTGTTCAGACTCTACGACTATAGTCGATCTAAAGACAAAACTCCTTCCGGTTTCTTCCGTGGGTTGCCCAGTCCAGCCGGGGCCTGGCTGGTCATCGGTTCAATACTTTTTCCCCCCATCTCCATTTGCCTGATAACACTGGTAGTGGCCTCTATCCTGATGTGCTCTTTTTCCATTAACTGGATTCACTTCAACCGGGTTTTCAACTGCATGTATCCTTCCGAAATCATCGGCTCGCTGGTGATTGGCCTGGTCCTTTCTCTCCTTACCAAGACCCCTGCGACCTTGTTTGCCGGCCCGATCATTATCTACGTCTTTTCCCCAGCATGGCGAAAACCTTCTCACACATAGACCCCTCCCTTTTCAGTAACATGACTCCTTAATGATAGTATTTTTCTAATAGTTTATTACGTCTAATCCTATTATTATACCAATTTTGTACCTTTTTTGATACTTTTTGATGATTACTCAATAGCTAGAGACCTCCCTCTGGCAACCAGAGACCGCGAGACTCCATGCCAGCGTCTCATTTTCCAATGACATATCCCGTGAGATCAATAAGCTCGACTGAATCATGCGCCCCATCATTAACCTTAGGGGGACAGTATTACAACAAAGGAGGCTGACTAAGAGGCATGAACAAATCGGTCTGGAGCATGTGCGGCATGTGCACCGTCCGCTGCCCGATCAGGGTAGAAGTTGACGGCAATCTAATACAATGGATCGAGGGAAATCCCCACCTTTTGAATGGAGCATTATGCGCCAAAGGTGCCGCCGGCACCGCCTTGATCACCGACCATCAGCGTCCGCGTCAACCTCTGATTCGCCAGGGGGGACGAGGGGCTGGACGCTGGGATGAAGTCAGCTGGGATACGGCTTATGACTACATCTCCGACAAACTGAGCGGCATCATAAAGCGCCATGGCCCTGAAAGCATCATGATGAGTTGCCGGGGAGGCCCCTTCGTTGATCTATTTAAAGCCTTTATCCACGGCATGGGCTCACCGAACTTCACCGACCATGACAGTACCTGCGGTCGCAACGTCCATCACGCCAGTGTCTCGCTTTATGGCCTCGGTCGCTTGGATTTGACCTACGACTTCACAAACACCAAGCACTTGGTCCTTTTCGGTCGAAATATCCTTGCGTCACTCCAAGTGGCAGAAGTCAACCAAGTGCTTGATATGCTGGATATCGGTGGCAGACTGACCTACATTGATGTCCGCCAGACCTTGACCGGGATCAAGGCAACCCGCTTTTTCCAACTCAGACCTGGCACTGATTATGCCTTTGCCTTGAGCCTGATTCACCAATTGATTAAAGATGAGGCGTACGACCAGGACTTTATTGACCGTTATGTTTCGGATTTTGATGCCCTGAAGCGCTTTGTTGAGCCTTACACCCTGGCATGGGCTGCCAAGGAGTGTGGCATCCGTCCTGAACGGTTAACAGAATTCGTCGAAGAGATCAAAGAAGACCGCCCGTGCACCATCTTCCATCCAGGATGGATGCTTTCCCGCTACCACGACTCGTTCTACGCCAGCCGGGCCATCCATCTGTTGAACATCCTGATGGGTAATATCGAAATCAAGGGCGGACAGACCCTGACAAAAGGTCCGGCTGACTATGGGATCAAAAGCCTGCGCAGCCTTAACTCCGAGATCCCCAGACCGACTCAAAAACGGGCCGACGGAGTGGGATGGAAATACACTCACTTTGATCAAGGCCCAGGACTCTTCCATCTGTTTTATGAGGCCATGCGCACTGAAAAACCCTATCCCATCAAGGGAGTAATCTGCTACCGGCATGACCCCTTTGCCTGCTTTCCTGATCCTGCGGCCCAAAAAGAAGCCCTGGATAAGACGGAGCTTTTAATCTCAATCGACACCCACTACAGTGAGTTCGGCTGGTACAGCGATGTCATACTTCCGGAATCAACCTACCTTGAACGCGACACCCCTATCGCCACTCAGCAGGGTCAGATACCACGCTTTATCGTCCGGCGCAAAGCAGTGGAACCTACTCTCAACACCAAACCTTCATGGGAAATCATCCAGCAGCTTGCTCAACGTCTCGGCTTTGGCCACTACTTCCCCTTCACAACTATTGAAGAATTATGGACCTGGCAGTTACAACCCACCGGTTTTACCATCCAGGATTTTGATAAAAAAGGCTTTATCGAACTGACAAAAGAACCGATCATGTATGACCGTGAAACCTTGGGGGGGAAATTCAAGACCCCCTCCGGTACAATTGAAATAATCAGTCAGACGCTGAGCGCGGCTCACCTTCCCTCTTTAAAACCCTACATCAGCCCAATCAAGCCGCCTAAGGGACAATTCCGTCTAGTCTTCGGTCGCTCACCGATCCATGCCCACAGCCATACAATCAATAACCCCCTGCTCAACGAACTGATGCCCGAAAACACCTTATGGATCAATAAACACCCGGCGACTCGACTAGGGCTCACTGATGGCGACTGGGTAGATGTAGAATCAGGCGGTGTCATAGGAACCATCCGTGTCCACGTCACTGAATTTATTCACCCGGAAGCTGTCTATACTGTCCACGGATTCGGACGACAAATTCCTTTGCAGACCAGGGCCTATCACGCAGGCATGAGCGATCAGAAGCTGATGGAGGGGATGCTCCAGACCATGGACGAGGCAGGAGGCGGACTTTGCCTCTGCGAGACCTTTGTCTCCGTGCGGCGGAGTACCAAAAACCCCAGGCGGAGGATCGACCTGTGAACCACTATATGCTCTATCTCAATGCCAAGCGCTGTATAGGCTGCCATGGATGCGCAATTCACTGCAAGAGCTATAAAAGCCTTCCTGTCGGCCCGATTCTCTGTGAAATCACCTATGAAGATCTTAAGTTAGTCCGGGGCATCCCCAAGACCGAGTTCCGCTTCCGCTCCTGTTTTCATTGCGAAGGCCCTTTGTGCGTGGCGAGCTGTCCCACCTACGCCATACGCAAACGTAACGATGGCATTGTCTTCATCGACCAGGAAACGTGTATCGGATGTATGGCCTGCGCTAAAGCCTGTCCTTGGCAGGTGCCGCAATTTAATCCAACTTCAGGGAAAGCTGTCAAATGTGACTATTGCCTGGACAGGCTTGATCAAGGATTAAAACCCGCCTGTGTCAGTCGATGCACCACACACGCATTAAAGTTTATCAGACTTGAAGAACGATAATAACGAACAAACAAAACAACGACGCCCCAATGGCATCAAAGTGCCATTGGGGCGTCACATTTACTCCGCAGACTAAAATAAAAAATCAACAGACTACAGTTTAAACACCTCGCGTCCCTCTTTCAGGTCTCTTCCCTCAATAAATCGGTGAATGGATTCCGCTGCCACCTTGCCTTGATACACCGCCTTGGCCGCAGTCTGAGGGCCCAGGACGGCATCACCACCGGCAAACACCCAAGGGACACTGGTCTGTAAGGTATCCTCATCAACTGTATAGGTCCCCCATCGACTCGTGGCAATTTCAGTCCCTTGGCTGGCGCCCAAGTCGACATCCTGACTGATAGCAGCAATGATGGAATCAGCCTCAATCATGAAGTTCGAACCTTCAATAATCACCGGTCGACACCGCCCTGAGGCATCACACTCTCCAAGCTGCATGCGCTGACATTCGATGTGCTTAATCCGACCATTATCTCCGTGAATCCTGACCGGTGCTACCAGAAACTCAATCTTGACTCCCTCTTCCTGGAGATGATGGATCTCGGCTTTGGCAGCTGGCATTTCCGCTATGGTCCGTCGATAAAGAATGAAGACGTTATCTGAGCCCTTACGTAACGCAGTCCGGGCAACATCAATGGCCACATTTCCGCCACCAACCACCACCACATTTCGTCCAAGATCAACTTCACGGCCAAGATTAACCTCACGAAGATAATCAACACCATGAGAAACCCCGGCCAAATCTTCGCCATCAATACCTAACTTACGGCTGGCGTGAGCCCCAGGACTCAAGAATACAGCGCCGAATCCCTCGTCTTTAAGTTGTGACAAAGTCTTGTCACGACCTAAGGTAACACCGGTGATGATTTCAACACCACAATTGTTAAGAGCATCAAATTCAGCATTGATGATATTTCGAGGCAGTCGGTACTCCGGAATGCCTACCGCAAGCATCCCGCCTAAAACAGGCAGACTTTCATAGATCTTACACTCGTAGCCCATGTGAGCAAGGTAAAAAGCAACGGTCATCCCAGCTGGTCCTGAACCGACAATGGCGACCTTCTTCCCGTTTGACAGAGCACACTCTCTGGTCATCAAATATCCCTTCATGACCATGGTGTCGACAACATAACGCTCAAGCATGCCGATGGCGACGGCATCACCTTTCTTGGCACGTACACAATATCCTTCGCATTGAAACTCATGAGGACAGACTCGGGAACAGACTGCAGGCATAGAACTCTGCTCCCGTATGGCCCAGTAAGCCTCTTCTATCTTACCCTCGCGGAGCAAACCTATAAACTTAGGGATCTCGTTATGAATAGGACACCCTTCACGACACGTCGGCTTCTTGCATTGCAAGCAGCGGTCAGCCTCGCGCATAGCTGTCGCTTCGTCAAAATTAAAGACCACTTCATCAAAATTTTTAACCCGCACCTCGGGACTTAATTCACTTGTCCTCTGACGCGGTATTGCCATTCTCTCTGCTGCTTTCATCTCATCCTCACAAAAATAAAAAGTTAAATTCTGGACAAGCCCAATATTTTTTTATAGCCTAATATAGTATCAAATATTACTGCTTCCAAACTCCCGCTTATAATGGGACTTTATAGGATTGTTTCATGAAAGTTGAATTTATCAACCCGTTTCTCTCTTCGACAAAAAATGTACTTGAAACCATGTGCCAGATAAGGGTTTCAGCCAACAGACCCTCCCTGAAGAAAGATACATACTCATATGGCGCCATTACCGGCATCATTGGCATGGCCTCATCAACAATTTGTGGCTGCATGGTTTTGAGCTTTTCCGAATCCTGCATCCTCCGGATTGTTGCCAACATGCTCTACGAGGAACCTAAAACCAAAATCGATGAGGATATTATCGATGCGGTTGGCGAACTTACCAATATGATCTGCGGCGGGGCCAAGGCCCAACTGGCGAAATCAAATCACAAGTTCGATCTCGCCACCCCGACAATGATCACCGGCAAGGGGATTGAAATCGCGTACCACACAGATGCCCCAACAATCGTCATCCCCTTCTCGACCGACTACGGCGACTTTGTGGTGGAAGCAAATCTTGCAGAAAAATAACCCATCAGAAGCTTGATGGTCTCGCAAAAAGTCACGGGATGGCTAAGCAAAAGGGCCGATATACAGGTAAGCGAGCGAAGAGAGACTCCGAGGCGCAGTGTGCTTTTGCGAATGAGGCACACATATGGTGTGCCGAATGAGCAAAAGTGCGCTGCAACGCAGTAGATCGGGCTTTTTGCGACGCCATCAAGCTTGACACGAAAAAGCCGCTCCTGTCAACCAGGTGCGGCTTTTTCGATATCAGTGACTTACGTGAAAGTCTATTTTGCTATCTGGCTTGCTTTTAAACGAGCTAATGATCTTTGTAAAGCGGCCTCAGCACGTATCTGGCTGATATTCTCCTCTTTACGCTGGGCTGCAGCCAATCTTTTCTCTGCTCGTTCCTTTGCTCGCAAGGCACGGTCCACATCAATATCTCTGCCTCGTTCTGCGGCTTCGACCAGGAAAGTGATCTTGTTATTGGAGACCTCACAGAACCCACCACTGACCATAAAAACCTCAGTGGTGTTTCCATGTTTATAGGTCAGCGATCCAACCTTGATCGTACTGAGAAAAGGGGCATGATTCGCCAAAACTCCAAACTCACCGTCAACACCAGGAGCGGTGACAATATCCACCTCTTGGCTGACAACCGGGCCAGTCGGAGTTACGACTTCAAGCTGTATTCTATCCGCCATCGGAATTCCTTAGTTTTGTTTTTTGGCTTTTTCAATAGCCTCTTCAATGGATCCAACCATATAGAAAGCAGTCTCAGGTAATGCATCGTGCTTGCCTTCAAGAATCTCCTTAAAGCTCCGCACGGTATCTGCAACTTTAACAAATTTACCCGCCATGCCGGTGAAAACCTCAGCCACAGAGAACGGCTGTGACAAGAACCTCTGCATTTTACGTGCACGGGTAACAGTCAACTGATCTTCCTCAGACAACTCGTCCATACCAAGAATAGCAATAATATCGGCAAGATTCTTATATTTCTGCAGAGTCTGCTGAACCTCACGAGCAACATAATAATGCTCTTCACCAACAACATTAGGATCGAGAATTCGAGAGGTGGAGTCAAGCGGGTCAACGGCAGGGTAAATACCAAGCTCTGCGATCTGGCGGGAAAGAACAACGGTGCCGTCAAGGTGAGCAAAGGTGGTGGCAGGAGCCGGGTCAGTCAGATCGTCCGCCGGTACGTAAACACATTGAACCGCGGTAATCGAACCTTTGGTGGTAGAGGTAATCCGCTCCTGAAGCTCGCCAAGATCGGTGCCAAGAGTCGGCTGATAACCAACCGCTGAAGGAATACGTCCCAGGAGAGCTGATACTTCAGCGCCCGCCTGAGTGAACCGGAAGATGTTATCAACAAAGAACAACACGTCCTGACCTTCTTCGTCGCGAAAATATTCAGCAGCAGAAAGACCGGTCAAAGCAACCCGTGAACGGGCTCCTGGAGGCTCAGTCATCTGCCCGTAAACCAGCGCTGCCTTGGGAAGAACGCCTGACTCCTTCATCTCGTGGTACAGATCGTTTCCTTCACGGGTTCTCTCACCAACTCCGCAGAATACCGAGATACCACCGTGATGCATGGCGATATTGTTAACCATCTCCATCATGATAACAGTCTTGCCGCAGCCAGCGCCGCCGAACAAACCCATCTTACCACCACGAGGGAATGGAACCAAGAGATCAATTACCTTGATACCGGTCTCAAGAACATGAACCTCCGTGTCTTGATCAGTAAAGGAAGGCGCTGGTTTCAAAATGGGAGCGGTTTTATCAGAATTGATCGGGCCCAGGCCATCAACCGGTCGACCAACAACGTTCATAATCCGACCCAAGGCGGCAGGACCGACCGGGATTCGAATGGAATCGCCAGAATCACGACACTCCTGACCACGACGCAGACCATCGGTCTGGTCCATGGCAACAGTCCGCACTACGTTATCTCCAAGGTGTTGAGCAACCTCAACAACCAGATTATCGGCCACATCGTTTATGCCTGGATTGCTGACCATCAGGGCGTTGCCGATATTCGGTAAACATCCTGCGTTGAATTCAACATCGACGACAGGTCCGATGACCTGTACAATTTTACCTATGTTACCTGCTGTTTGCTCTGCACTCATGTGGCAATCTGCCTCCTCAACACTTGCTTGTATTGAATCTTGCTGACCTGATCACTTGAACCAGGCCACAATCAAATCCATTAATAAAATTAACCTTTCAGGGCCTCGGCACCACCGACGATATCCATTAACTCAGCGGTGATACTACTCTGCCGCGCCTTATTATAAACCAAGGTCAGGCTATGAATCATATCCTTACACGCCTTGGTGGCGTTGTCCATGGAGGTCATCCGCGCTGCATTTTCTCCTGCGGATACTTCGAGCATGCTGCTATAGACCATGACATTGAGATAGAGCGGCTGCAATACTTCCATGATCTGATCGGAACTGGGCTCATAAATATAATCCCCCTTGCCGACTGCCACGACATCAGCACTGCCTGCTACAGGTTGAATCGGAAGCAGAGCTACTGTCTTTGGCCTCTGAACCGCAACACTCTTGAACTCACCATAAATCAGCTGAACCAGATCAGTACTGCCGCTTAGAAAATTTTCAGCGACATCCTGTGCAATGGCCCGGGCGTTGAACATCTGAAAAGTACCCATGATATCAGCATACTGTTTACGGACTAACCCAGTTTTCTTCATCTTGCTGATCGCTTTTTTACCAATGCAGACGAGAGATACTTTTTTACCCTCAGCCTTATACTGTTTGATCAATCTCTCAGCGCTGGAGATAATATTAGCATTAAAACTACCACACAGCCCACGATCAGATGTTACAATCACCAACTCGACATTATTAACTTCCCGGACCTCCATCAAAGGAAACTGCCCAGAATCCATGCCGGAAGAGAGATTGCCCATCGCCTGATTGAACTTAGAGGCATAGGGCCTGAACCGCTCCATCTTGCTTTGTGCACCTCGCAATTTGGATGCGGCGACCATATTCATGGCGCTGGTGATCTGCGCTGTCTTCTTGACACCGCCTATCTTACTTTTTACATCTTTAAGACTGGCCATAATTATATCCCTGATTCAATCAGTTGATGCCGTTAGCGCTCTTGAACTCTTTAACAAAGGCGCCGATGGTGGTGTTCATCTTGGTCTGAAGGTCGGCGTCGATGATCTCCTTTTCCTTCAGGGTAGCAAAGATGGCCGGATCCTTCTGATCAATATAAGCGTACAGTTCCTTCTCAAATCTACCCAGGAAATCAACGGGAAGCGTATCAAGAAGGCCCTTGGTGCCGGCAAAGAGTATCGTTACCTGCTTTTCCATGGACAGAGGCTGATACTGTGGCTGTTTGAGGATTTCAACCAGACGGGCACCACGGGTCAACTGGGCTTGAGTTGCTGCATCAAGGTCAGAACCAAACTGAGCAAAGGCCGCCAATTCACGGTATTGGGCAAGATCAAGCCGCAAGGTGCCGGCTACCTGCTTCATCGCCTTGACCTGGGCAGCGCCACCAACGCGGGATACAGACAAACCAACATTGATCGCTGGACGAACACCAGCAAAGAACAGACTTGGCTCAAGATACACCTGACCATCGGTGATTGAAATAACGTTGGTCGGAATATAGGCGGAAACATCACCGGCCTGAGTCTCAATAATCGGCAGAGCGGTGAGGGATCCAGCGCCCAACTCGTCACTGAGCTTGGCGGAACGCTCCAACAAACGTGAATGGTTGAAGAAGATGTCGCCTGGGAAAGCCTCACGTCCTGGCGGACGACGAAGCAAGAGAGACAACTGACGATAGGCAACAGCCTGCTTGGAAAGATCATCATAGATGATTAGGGCATGCTGTCCATTGTCGCGAAAATATTCGCCCATAGCGCATCCAGCAAAAGCTGAAACGTACTGCAGCGGCGCCGGATCAGAGGCACATGCGGCAACAACCGTAGTATATTTCATGGCATCATTCTTACGGAGGGCCTCAACCACCAGAGCAACGGTAGATTTCTTCTGTCCGATAGCAACGTAGATGCAATGCACGCCCGTCTCTTTCTGAGCGATGATCGCATCAACACAGACCGCGGTTTTGCCGATCTGGCGATCCCCAATGACCAACTCGCGCTGACCTTTTCCGACCGGCGTCATGGCATCGATGGCCTTTAACCCTGTGTAACAAGGCTCATGAACACCTTTTCTGGCGATAACGCCAGGGGCAATAACTTCAATTTTCCGAGACTCCTTGGCATTAATCGGACCTTGACCATCAATAGGATGACCAACGGCATCTACGACGCGACCTTCCATCTCAGGGCCAACCGGAACCTCGGCGATCTTACCTGTACGTTTGACGGTATCACCTTCTTTAATCCCGGCGACCTCACCAAGTACGGCGCAACCAACGTTGTCAGCTTCCAGGTTCAAGGCCAGGCCAAGTACTCCATTAGAAAACTCCAGGAGTTCCATCGCCATGCAGTTCTCAACACCATGGACACGGGCAATACCGTCACCAACGGAGATTACTGTACCAGTTTCACTCAGATCAACTTTTGACTCATAGTCCTTGATCTGACCCTTGATAATTTGACTGATCTCTTCGGCTTTAATCTGCATTGTGCTTATTCACTCCCTTTAATGGATTCTTTTAACCCTTGTAACTGGCTTCGAATGCTGCCATCCATAACTAAATCTCCAACCTTGGCAATAATACCGCCGAGAATGGCAGGATCAACTTTCGTGCTAATAACAACCTTTTTACCGGTAATCTTTTCCAGAGTGGCCTGAATTTTTTCATTCAACTCAGCGCTGAGCGGCATGGCCGTTACTACCGTGCCTTGGCAAATATTGCGCTGTGCATCAATCAAGGCCTGAAAGGCCTCGGCGATCTCGGGAAGGAAAGCCGCTCTTTTCTTCTGAATAACCAAATCCAGGAAATTTTTTATTATCTGGGTTGCCCCTTGAGCTTCGGCGATATGCGCCATAACCTTGCACCGAACATCTACCGGATACATAACATTGGTCAGCCCATCCTTAACCTCAGGATAGGTGGTCATGGCTGTCACTATTTCTTTCAATGATTTGGCATAGTCATCAAAGGCGTTCTCTTCCTGAGCAACAGAAAACAGGGCCTTAGCATAACGATTGGCAAGAATTGCGTTTTTCATGACCGGGCACCTACCTTATCAAGGTATTCACTTACCAATTTGCTCTGATCCGCTTCGGTGAAGTTTTTAACGACCAAGGCCTCAGCCATCTTCGTAGCCTGCTCGGCAATCTCCTCACGCAGGGCCTTCTTGGCCAAGGTGAATTCATACTGAACCGACAACTCAGCCTTCCGCTTAATATCAGCGGCAGCTCGGTTGGCATCGGCAATAATTTTTTCCCGTTCCTTCTCGGCCTGAACCTTGGCAGAGTCGATAATGCTCTGAACGTCTTGATCAATACGCGCCAACTTATCCTCATATTTCTTATAGGACAGCTCAACCTCACCCCGACGAGTATTCAAGACATCGAAGCGGTCGGCTATTGCCATCCGGCGAGATCCCAAGGCACTAACAATCGGCTTTGATCCAAATTTCACCAGGATGATCACCAAGGCAACGAAATTTGTGGTCCGCCACAGCAGATCCATCATTTTTTCATGGGACAAGGGATTTGCTGCCTCACCGTGTCCGCCACCTTCTGCATAGGCCACCGCAGCAGCCAGCAAAACCATACCAGCGGTTAAAACCCAGGTGATGTTACTTTTTTTCGTCGTCTGCTTCATACTCAAACAGCCCTCCCTAAAATCTTGTTGGCCATCTCTTGAGCAAAGCTGTCAAGCTGCCCCTTAAGCGTTTGCTGAGCCGCTGAGACCTGACCGTTGATGGTCCCCAGTTGAATAGCCTTATCTGCATCAGCCCCTTTGCGCACAGCGGCCAATTGCTCACTTGTGGTGGCCATGGCCTCCCCTTTTACCGCTTCAAATTCTGACTTTGCCTTGCCACGGGCCTCAGCCAATTTTCGGTTAAACTCTTCGAGACGCAAATTGGAATTCTTCTCAAAAGTCTCAATATCCTTGGCCAAGCCGGACATCTTCTTATCCCGCTCCAACAGAATGGAACGAATTGGCCGGTAGAGCACCGCATTCATAATCACAATCAAAAGCAACATATTGATGATATGAAGCGGCATGGTGAGATCAATAGTAATCATGCAGCGGTCTCCTTGGTGGTTGTCTCTTTCCTGGAACCATTCAAAGGGTCTAACTCAAAAAATGAATGGCTATTCAAAAAATTTAGGGAATTTCTTATCAGATAAAAATTGGCCTGTCAACGTTTTATCCTTCACTTTCTCTCCTGTTTGATGAATTATTTTGTGAGTAATTATACCTGGTTTCCCTGATTCAAATCATGACCGTCAGCAACCCAAGCCCCCTCTGTGCTGGCATTTATGATCCAGCAAGGCCAAAAACTGACATCCATCTAAAACACCCTAAAGGACGACAAAAAAAGTCCATGGGATCAACATTTTTCTTCAGACTGTCAAGAAACAGCACCTGTTTCATCTATGGTAAAGCAGGGTTGAAGAGCATCAGGCATAGCCCACCCTAAGAGGCCTGAGTCGCAATAATCTCATACACTGCAGCCAGAGCCTCAGGCAATTTATCAGGCATCGTCCCACCGGCCTGAGCCATATCAGGCCGACCACCACCACTGCCACCCACCATAGCTGCCACCTCCTTAATAATCTGCCCAGCATGACATTTCCCGATCAAATCCTTGGTCACTATGGCCAAAAGAGCGGCCTTGCCCTGAAGCTCGCCACCCAAAACCACCACCCCGCTGCCTACAGCGTCACGCATCCGATCACCGATCTCCCGCAAGGTTTTGGGAGAATCAAGTGGAACCTGAGCGCAGACCACCTTAATTCCCTGTACTTCATGCGCCTTAGCCAAAATGCTGTCAAGGCTGGAGAGCGAGAGTTTGGCCGTCAGCTGACTCACCTCCCGCTCTAATTCCTTCTGACGGGCAAGCAGGGTCTTGATCTTTCCATCCACCTCGTCCGGCGTGGTTTTCATGGTTTCAGCAAACCCGGCTATCGCCTTTTCCATATCCTGATAGCGGGCCATGGCAGCCCGCCCGGTGGTTGCCACCAACCGTCTGACACCCGCAGCGATGCCGGTTTCACTTAAAATCTTAAAGAGGCCTATCTGCCCACTGGCCTCCACGTGAGTTCCCCCGCACAACTCCCTACTCACATTACCAAAACTTACTACCCGCACCATGGTATCATATTTTTCTCCAAACAGCGCCATAGCTCCCGATTTTCTCGCCGCATCCCGATCCATCTCTATGGCCTCACGCAAAAGATTGGCCCTGATCTCCTCGTTGACCATGACCTCAATCTGAGTCAGTTGATCTGTCGTCATCGGTGAAAAATGGGTGAAATCGAAACGCAACCGGTCTTCATCGACCTGGGAACCGGACTGATTGACATGATCACCCAACACCTTACGGAGCGCCGCCTGGAGGAGATGGGTCGCACTGTGGTTGGCTTCGATGTCCCGGCGACGGGATCTATTGACCTTCAGATCGACACTATCGCCAACAGCCACCGCTCCGGCAACAATCTGGGCTTTATGCAGGGTAACCCCGCCCGGCCCCTTAACTGTGTCCATGACCTGAGCAATGCCGGACGAACCGGTTATCTGGCCACTGTCCCCTACTTGCCCGCCGGACTCAGCGTAAAATGGGGTTTCGGCCACCGCGATCATCACCTGGCTCCCGGCGTCGCCGGAAACAATCTCCTCTCCATTCTCACCAAGAATGGCCTTAATAACTGAACTCGATTCACTGCTTTCGTAACCCCGGAAAATGGTATGCCCTGCCTTTACGGCAAAATCAATGCCGAGCTGAACATGTCCCAAGTTGCCCTTCCACGATTTTCTCGACTGCTGCCGCTGCGCATCCATCGCGTGATTAAACCCTACCTGATCGACCTCGCAGCCCAATTCCAAAGCCATATCGCGAACAATGTCCACTGGAAAGCCAAAGGTATCGTAGAGCTTGAACATAAACTCACCAGGCACCAGCTGGACGCCGGCTGCTCGCATCCGGGAAAACTCATCCTGGAGCATGGCCAGGCCATGATCAATAGTCTCCAGGAAGCGCTCCTCTTCGTTATTTACCACCTTGGCCAACAACTCCCTCGCCCCAGCCAGATGAGGATAGGCGCTGGCCATCTGACGGGCTACCGTTGCGGTAATTGTCGCGAGGAATGGCTTAGTAAGGCCCATAGAGCGACCATAGCGGATTGCCCGCCGCATAATCCGGCGTAAGACATAGCCTCGCCCTTCGTTGGATGGCAGCACCCCATCGGCCACCAAAAATGTGGTGGCCCGAGCGTGATCGGCGATGACCCTCAAGGCAGTATCACTTTTTGGATCGACCCCGTAAGCAACTCCAGAAACAAAGGAGATCTTGTCCATCACCGTGGTGAAGATATCAGAGTCGTAATTGGTATACTTGTCCTGGAGTACGGCTGTAACTCGTTCCAGCCCCATGCCGGTGTCGATGCTCGGCTTGGGCAGAGGTGAGAGCGTCCCGTTTGCATCACGATAAAACTGCATGAACACCAGATTCCACAGCTCCAGAAAGCGGTCGCAGTCACACCCCAGCCGGCAGTCCGGTCGGCCGCATCCCGCTGCCGCGCCCTGATCGAAATGAATCTCGGAGCACGGACCGCACGGGCCGGTATCACCCATCGCCCAGAAATTATCCTTTTCCCCCATACGAACGATACGACCCGGCAGCAAGCCCTCCGCCTTTTCCCAGAGGGCAAAGGCCTCATCATCGTCATCAAAGACCGTCACCCAGAGCTTTTCAGTGGGCAATTCCAGGACCTTGGTCAAAAATTCCCACGCATAGGCAACGGCCTCCTTCTTAAAATAATCGCCAAAAGAGAAATTACCGAGCATCTCAAAAAAAGTGTGATGGCGGGCGGTATAACCGACATTTTCCAGGTCGTTATGTTTGCCCCCAGCCCGGACGCTCCGCTGACAGGTAGTCGCCCGAACATAGTCGCGCTTCTCCTCACCAGTGAACACTTTTTTAAACTGGACCATCCCAGAGTTAACAAAGAGCAGAGTCGGATCATCTTGGGGCACAAGGGACGAACTGTCCACAATCTGATGATCACGGGCTGCAAAAAAATTCAGGAATTTTTCTCTAATTTCATTACCATTCATAATTACAGAAACCAGTGGAGGTTCAATGTGTTGTATTTCGTAAGTTGTCTTATCCATGCTCCCGGAAGGCCTTATTAGGCACAATACGGAAAACTAGCATGCCAAGCAAGGCATCGGCTTCATTCCAGATCACCCCTTCTTGCCGACCTCGACCTCAGCCTCGGCAACCGGCGTCCCTATCCCGAAACCCAACCGGACCTTCTTGTCGATGCCCTCAGCAACCTCAGGATGATCCTTGAGGAAGGTTTTTACCGTTTCCCGGCCTTGGCCAATGCGCTCTCCATTATACGAGTACCAAGCCCCGCTCTTTTCTATGATATCCTGGCCTACGGCCAGATCGATCATATCACCGATTTTTGAGATTCCCTCGCCGTACATTATGTCAAACTCGACTTCCTTAAACGGCGGAGCCAGTTTATTCTTGACGATCTTGACCCGAGTCCGGTTTCCGACCACATCTGTCCCATCCTTAATAGCGGCGATCCGACGAATATCAAAACGCATGGAGGAATAAAACTTCAAGGCGTTTCCGCCAGTGGTAGTCTCCGGGTTGCCGTACATCACTCCTATCTTCATCCGAATCTGGTTGATGAATACCAAGGCTGTATTGGTACGATTGAGAACCCCTGCCAGCTTGCGCATGGCTTGAGACATCAACCGAGCCTGAAGCCCGACATGGGAATCACCGATATTACCGTCGATCTCGGCCTTAGGCGTCAGCGCCGCCACCGAATCAATAACGATGATGTCCACTGCGCCGCTACGGATCAAAATTTCGGCAATCTCCAGGGCCTGTTCACCAAAATCCGGCTGCGAGACCAGCAGATCATCAATATTAACGCCTAAACGGGCGGCATACTGGACGTCCAGCGCATGCTCGGCATCAATAAAAGCAGCGGTGCCCCCTGCCTTCTGGGCCTCGGCAATGGTATGCAGGGCCAGGGTGGTCTTACCCGATGATTCCGGGCCATAGATCTCAGTAACCCGGCCCTTAGCAATACCGCCGACGCCGGTCGCGATGTCAAGGCTTAAGGTACCGGTCGAGATGACCGGAACTGCCTCGACCTTACCAGACCCCATTCGCATGATCGAGCCCTTACCAAACTGCTTCTGTATCTGTAGTACCGCGGAATCAACCGTTTTTTTCTTATCATCAGAAATTGCCATTTACTGCTCCTTGCGTCAAAGGTGATAAACTTGATGGCGTCGCAAAAAGCCCGATCTACTGCGTTGCAGCGCACTTTTGCTCATTCGGCACACCATATGTGTGGCCTCATTCGCAAAAGCACACTGCGCCTTGTATATCGGCCCTTTTGCTTAGCCATCCCGTGACTTTTT